>JBKEAN010000107.1:0-7471 GCA_047972415.1 Mangrovibacterium sp. | reverse complement strand
TACATAGCCCAGGCCGCGGTTGGTTTCGCCTGCCCACACTTTTTTGTTGCCCACGTACACTTCCAGCGGATAGCTTTTGGTGCGCCATCCCGAAAGTTTGAGCGATACTTCAGAAACCAGGGCTTCGCCGGCCAGGCGGTAAGTAATCCAGGCGCTAGGTTGAAGTCCGTCGTTCTGCCATTCGCTCAACTCGTTATCGTCGTAGCTTAGCGCGGCATCGGCCTGGTTGGCCCCGGCAGTTGCCGAAACAATGGCGATACTGCGGCGCGAAACGGCAAACGATGGCGTAAGCGGCGTAGGCCCCTTCTTCAGGTTCGAGGGCAGGCCGGCGCCAGTTAAGTGCAAGGACAAGCCACCGCCTACCATTACCGGTTTAGTTTGAAGGTCGATGCTGGCCGGCTTCAACCCTTTGGCCGAAGCACGTACCATTATTTTACCGGCGGTTGTTGTTGAGCGGATGAGCGCGCGGTTTACCCCGCATTCCACCGGCAGGCTTGTAGCCCCAATGCAATTGTCGGGCCCCTGGGCAATGCCACCCAGCCATTCGCCTTCGCCTTCCAGGTTAAACTGAATGTTGTTGAGGGCGGTGGGGCAACGCTGTCCGTTTTGGTCAACCACTTCAACCTGTACCAGGGCCAAATCGGCCCCATCGGCACTAAACCCAAGTGGCGACTCGGTGCTGCTTAGTTTAATGGCTACCGGTTTGCCGGCCGTTTTCAATATGCTTTCCGAAAGCACGTCGCCCGCTGCATTGTACGAAACCGCTTTCAACTCGCCCGCTTCAAACTTAATTTGCGGAAAGGTAAACAGGAAGCGGTACGCGTTTTCGCCAAAGCCTTTCGACTGGCCATTCACAAACAATTCAACCCGCTCGCCGGCCGAAACCACGTAAATGGGTTTTACCGTGCCTGCTTTGTAGTTCCAATGGCCTATAATGTGTGTGAGGTATTCTTCGGTGTCCACCCAACCATCCCACATCACCTGATGGGCATAAAAACCGTCTTTCGGGATGCGCATGGCATCAACCTCGCCACTGCGACGGTAGTTTTCGGCTCCGCGGTAATGGGTGTTGGTATCCGAGAAAATAATGTTGGCGCCGCCACTGCTTACACGCTCGCCGGTTCCGGGGCGTTGTTCCCAGTAGTCGTACCAGCGCACCACATCTTCAATGGCGTGCGAGTCCTGGTTGTGGTTATAGGCTGAAGCATCTTTTATTTTGCCCCCGTTTACATTGGAGCCAAAGGTTCCGCCCTCGCCGTTTTTGTGGTAGGGAGGTGTAAACTCGTCCCAGTATTTGCGCAAGCCCTCGTCGCGCGAGTACTCGGTGGCAAATAGTGGTTTTCCGGCACTTTTATTAATGTAGAGCATTTCGCCGCCGTACTCGGCTACCCGGCTGTCGAGCATTTCGCGGCTGCCAATGGCCCGCCCGCCACTGGGGTCCCAGTTGTTGCGGATTTGTTTCAGCTCGGCCATGTGTTCTTCGCTGATGCTTTCGTTACCGCCTTCGTAAAACAGGATGCTCGGGTTGTTGCGGTTATAAATAATGGCATCGCGCATCAGTTCGCAGCGTTGTTCCCAACGGCGGCCGGTTACATCTTTCTCGGCATCGCCGGCCGGCATGACCTGGATAAGCCCTACACGGTCGCACGACTCTACATCCTGTTTCCAGGGCGTTACGTGCATCCAGCGTACAAAGTTTCCGTTCGATTCAATCATCAGCGCGTTGCTGTAATCGCTCAGCCATGCTGGTACCGACAGGCCCACGGCCGGCCACTCGTTGCTGGTTCGTTGGGCGTAGCCTTTCATCATCAGCACGCGGTTGTTCAGGTACACCATGCCGTTTTTAAATTCGGTTTTGCGAAAGCCTGTTTTCACCGGCACCTCGTCAATTAGCTGCCCGTTACGTAGCAAACGCACTTTTACGGTGTACAAATAGCCGTAGCCCCAGCTCCAGAACTCAAGTTGGTTTACCATTTCCGAGGCTGTAAGCATTTGTTTCCCTCCGGGCGAAATTAGTCGCTCTGTGCCGTCGAACCGGGCCACTTCTTTGCCGTTCAAATCAACAACAACAACCTGTAAGCCCACTTGGGCAAGCTCGCGGCTCTCGTTTTTTACTTCGGATTGAACGTTAATGCGGGCCGATTTCCCGGGGATGTCAAAATCGGAGGCATACACATACACCCCGCTGGTACCCAGGGTTGAATACAACGGTAGGGTTTGGTAAACGGGGCCAGCCGTGTGCAGGCGTACGTTTTTCGGGATTCCGCCATAGTTAGCGTTGAAGTTTTTGTCGGACCACTGGTGCTTTTGGTCGTAAAAGCGTTCGCGGTATTCCCAATCGTTGTTGGTGCGCACGGCAACTACGTTGGTTTCCGGGTATGGCTTCACCAGCAGCGAAATGTCCAAGCCTACGGCCATCACCCCATTCTCGTGCAAACCCACCTCTACACCGTTTACATAGAATTCACCAGCCTGCCGGATCCCCTCGAATTCGAGAAAAACCTTCGGGTTTTTATCTTCCGCAGGCAGGACAAAGCTTTTGCGGTACCAGGCAATGCCGGTGGAAAGGTCGCGGATGTCTTTTTTAAACGCTTCGCCTTCGTTCCAGGCGTAGGGTAGGGTAATGGTCTTCCATGCCGAATCGTCAAATTCCAGCTTTTCAGCTTCGGGGGCATCGCCTACGTATAATTTCCAATCGGAGTTGAAGTTGTAGGTTTTGCGCTCGTGTTGCGCCTGTGCATTCAAACTAAAATTGAAAAACGGGATACTGAATAGCGCGAAAACGACAAGTGCGTTGGTGTAGTGGAGTAGTTTCATTCGTTTCGGGTAAAAAGTTTAGTACAATTGTTTTTTTGTGAGTAGTAAAAATGCGAGCAAAAGCTGCTTCCATTCACTTCAAATGTAACAATTAAATAGCTGTTGACAAATAGAACGGTGAGCGGAGTTGCTTTGCGCGGGTACAAATTGATACTTCAAAACCTGCAAAACAGAGGGGTGCATAAAAACGATAAAATTGTCTGTTTTTTGCACTTCTGTATCAGTACAATAGAAACCTGGCAGATCGTTTTCGATTTAACACTAATTTTACGTTCAATTCGTTGACGAAAATCAGCTTCACGGCTTTCAGTTTAAAGGTTGATACCTTGTCAAATTAAAATTGATATAGGTCAATAAGGTTCAAATTGAAATTAAATGTACGCAAATCGCTTGTAATAGAGCGGTACATCCGATTGCGCACTTGCAGATTGTCCATTTAGAATGATTTTAAGTAGAAGCAGCGGCACCAGGCGTATATTTCCAAACTGTAAATTTTAGAACTTTTTATCTCGAAAGTCGACATTTATCAGCGGAAGCTTGGTTCAATTCCCGTAATTTAGTGCCCAATAAGAACCGCAAGGTTACGATTATAAATTCATATTAACTTTTTTTGAAAATACTATGTCAAAGAAACTTTTGATAAGAGATTTGACCCTGAGAGATGGACAGCAGTCGCTGTTTGCCACGCGTCTGCGCCAGGAGCAGATTGACAGGGTCCTCCCACTTTACAAGTCAGCTAACTTTTATGCCATGGAGGTTTGGGGTGGCGCCGTGCCCGATTCGGTAATGCGCTACCTGAACGAAAACCCGTGGACAAGGTTACAAACCATTAAAAAAGCCGTTGGCGATGTGAGTAAGCTCACCGCGTTGTCGCGTGGCCGTAACCTGTTTGGTTACACGCCTTATACCGACGAAATTATCGACGGTTTCTGCCGCAACTCCATTCAATCGGGCTTGGGCATTATGCGTATTTTCGATGCATTGAATGACATCAACAACGTAAAATCGACCATTAAATACGTGAAACAACACGGCGGTATTGCCGACTGTGCCGTTTGTTACACCACCGACCCGGAACCTGCGAAGAAAGAAGCTCCGGCACCGGTTGTTGAAGAGAAAAAAGGCTTCCTCGGAAAACTGTTTGGCAAGAAAGAAGAAGCTCCGGCACCCGCTGCTGAACCAGCTTTCAAGCCTGTATTTACCGACGAGTACTTCCTGAATAAAGCACTCGAACTGCAAAAACTGGGAGCCGATATGGTGACGATTAAAGACATGAGCGGATTGATTCCTCCCATGCGTGTTGCCCGGCTGGTTTCTACGTTCAAACAAAACCTGAGTATTCCGGTTGACTTCCACACCCATTGTACGCCGGGTTACGGACTGGCAGCAGTATTGGCAGCTATTATGAGCGGTGTTGATGTTGTTGACACCAACATTTGGAACTTTGCAGGCGGCCCGGCTGCTCCGGCTATCGAACTGATTTACATTTTCTGTAAAAAGTTGGGTATCGAGATGGATGTGAATATGGAAGCAGTTGCCAAAATCAACAAAGAACTTTACACTATTCGCAAAGAATTGGCTGACGTTGATGCCAGCAAACAATTCCCGAACCCCTTTAACCCACTTACCGACACCCTGCCTGCCGAGGTTGACGCACTGTTTGACAAAGCCATTGCCGAGTGCCGCAAAGGAAACGAAGAGGCGATGTTGGCCGCTTGTCAGGCCATCGAAGCTTACTTCAATTTCGAGAAACCAAGCGAATTGGTAAAAACAGCTCAGGTTCCGGGCGGTATGTACACCAATATGGTAGCCCAGCTGAAAGCATTGAAATCGGAAGATATTCTGGAAGACGCGATGCACCTGATTCCTCAGGTTCGTTTGGATTCAGGTCTTCCGCCGCTGGTTACGCCAACCAGCCAAATTGTGGGTGCGCAAGCTGTAAACTGCGCCATGGACATTAAAAATGGCAAACCCATGTACTCGAACGTTTCGAACCAATTCAAGAGTTTGGTTAAAGGAGAATACGGTATCACACCAATTCCGGTTAACCCCGATTTCCGCGAAAAAATTTGCGGCCACCGCGACGAGCGCCCATTCGATACATCAACCTATCAAATGCAACCAAACCCTGTGTTGGAAGATTGCGGTGGTGTGAAACTGGCCGAAAACGAAGAAGAAGTATTGCTGCTCGAATTGTTCCCGATGGTGGCCAAAACCTACCTGACAGGCGCAAAAAAAGCAGCATGGGAAGCCAAACAAGCTGCTGCCCCGAAAGTTGAAAAAGTAGCAGAGCCGGTAAAAACTGAAACAAAAGCAGTAGCCGGACAAAAAGTGGTAACTCCGCTTCCGGGCCGCGTATTGCAGTTTCTGGTAAAACCTGGCGATAAAGTAGAAATGGGGCAAGCCATTGCTGTGGTTGAAGCCATGAAAATGGAGAATACCATCACCTCAACTGCCGATGGCTATATAAACAGCCTATTGGCCGAGGTTGGTGAAACCCTGCCTGCCGATGCAGCCCTGCTTGACGTTGTTGCAAAATCGGCTGCTCCGGTGGCTGCACCCGAAGCTGCTCCGGTAGCTGTTGGCCCAACAAAAGGCGTGACAGTACCAATGCCTGGCAAAATTCTGAACATCCACGTTAATCCGGGGCAAACCGTGAAACCGGGACAAGTGATACTGGTGCTCGAAGCCATGAAAATGGAAAACAGCATTACGGCCGAGTTTGGTGGTAAAGTCAACAAAATTTTTGTTGAAGTTGGCGAAACAGTTGCTGCCGATACCAAGGTGTTGGATATAGTAGAAGCTTAATAAAACGCCCCACCAGGGGGAATTGCATAACAAAAGGTTTCAGAGCATTCTGAAACCTTTTTTGTTTTTTTATCATTATTTGGGTTGAGTACCATTTCAGGCATCAATCATTGTACTAAGCGATTGCCGCTGGTTTTTCCGGCCTCTGCGTTTATTCCACCAAACCAGAAACCCGGTAACCGGCAGGCTGGCGGCGATAAGGCTCACAAGGAATGCCGCTATTTTGCCGGGTAATCCTAAAATGGCACCGGTGTGGATGTCGTAATTCAAATGGTCGAGTTTGTCGGCCAAGCTGGCCTCGGCATATTTTTCAACTTCAAGGAGTTGCAAACTGTACTGGTCGTAAAAATACTCGTTGTGGTTATAAAAAGTTCCCCGGTCGTTATATACAATCACTTCAATCGCCTCGTCGGCCTCTTTTAAATGGGGCGACATGTAAATTCGTTTCGGATTGGGGTGATGGTTGAGGGTGAGGTAGTAAGCCCGATCGATAGCCGGAATACTATCGATTGAGGCAGAAATGGCATTGGCAGTATCCGAATGCGGGTGGCTGTGTGCTTCTTTCGATTGCCCCCCGGATGTAAGGTAATAAACCGAATTCCCGAACCACTGAAAGCTCCATATCAACCCGGTACAGGCTATAATAAGTATAAAAATGAAAATATAAAATCCGGGCACATTGTGCAGATCAAGGTTCATGCGTTTGAACCCGGCCTTCCATTTTATGCTGAAACTTTTTTTACGGTTGGCGTTGCTCCAGTTTGCAGGCCACCACAATACCAGACCGGTAAAAAGCAATACCACAAATAGGAGCGTACCAACGCCCACTACGCGGCGACCAATATCTTCGGGTAGCCACAGGTGCCGGTGCCCCTTTAAAATAAACTGAAAGAAATTGAACCCGCCGTGAATCACCCGCTCTTGTTTCCGGATAAACTCACCGGTGTACGGATTCAAAAATACCACTCCAAACTCGAGTTTGCCATTTTCGCGATAGTAAAAACCAACCGCGGCAGCTCCAGCTTCATCTTCGTAGGTTAAGCCCGAAGGGGTTTTCCCGGGCATGTATGCCAACGCTGTATCAACAAGTTGGCTGGGAGGAACAAAATTTTTGTCCTGCACGTCAACAAAGCGCCAGGGCTCCAGGGCACTTTTAATGTCGGTGTGAAACACATAAATACAGCCCGTTAGGCTTACTATGAAAACAATGAGCCCCGACGATAATCCCAGCCACAGGTGCAACCAGTTGTTTAGTGCCGACAGTTTATTTTTTAATACAGACATTCCGAATTGGTTTTATGCAGTCGTGTAAACAAGCAATACCGGAGTTATCGGGACGAACGATAAAACCGGTATTACTGTTATCGAACACAGGAATTATAATTTGAAGAATCCGGCTACAAAGTTTGCTTCCACTTCGGCACCTTTGGTGGCAGTGTACGTTTTTAGGTCAATTTTGTAAATGTAGGTACTCACATCCTCAGGAATAGCCATGTAAAGGTAATTTCCGTCAAGCAGCGAGGTTGAAGCCAATTTGCGGCCAATGCCCGAGTGCTGTGGTATTCCGGTAATGTAGTTGATGGTTTTATTGGTCAAATCCAATACAGCTGGTTTCAGCGGCGAGTCGGACCAAGCTAGCTGGTCGGCACGGGCCGATTGGTTCATCTGAGCAAATACTTTTCCGTTCCCGAGGTAATCCAGGCTAGCCGTTGTTTTTCCGCCAGTAACATCGTCGAAGCTGAAGAAATAGTTTTGGTCGAAGCTTGTGGTATTTTTTTTGATACGCAAAATGGCTGCCTCTTGTGTAAATTGGCTGAACCCATTGGCCGGGTTGCTATGCGACAGG
>JBKEAN010000106.1:0-11841 GCA_047972415.1 Mangrovibacterium sp. | reverse complement strand
GTTAGAGGTAGGTTGCATACGCGTTACGCACCCGTGCGCCGCTCTAGGGCATTGCTGCCTTGCCGCTCGACTTGCATGTGTTAGGCCTCCCGCTAGCGTTCATCCTGAGCCAGGATCAAACTCTTCGTTGTAATTAAAATCTTAAAATATTCTCTAGCTCTTCTCTCAGGAATAAACTTTGCGTTTTCTTTAATACCGTATCTTCCTTATCTTCTACCTTTCCAATATTTTCAATGAACTTGTGTGTTCCCCTACTCCTTCTTCCCAGGACACTTTCACGCTTACGTCAGTTGCCTTTCGTAAGGTTTCAATCTTATCCCTTCATTTTTTCAGTGAACGTTTTTTCGTTTTGCGGATGCAAAGAAAAAGCCTTTTTTTTAATTCTCCAAATACTTTTTAAAATATTTTTCGATTTTCTTTTTCCCCTCTAATCCTTACAGAACGCCACTTTCAGATTCATTTCGCATCGCTGCCGTGTTTCTCTCAAAGCGGCTGCAAATATAGATAGCTTTATCTATTTCGCAATACTTCAGGTAATGTTTTTTTTGTGCGATTTTGAATCTTTTCGACCGAGATACTATGCACCAACGATTTAAGTTCCGAAAAAAAATGTACTAAGCCCAAACTTCCAGAGCAACCGAATCGGTAGAGAGACTTAGAACTAAATATGGCCAGAACTTTGTTTGGAAACACACTAATATTCTCTTTACAAACAATTTGCTTCAATTCCATTTCTCTATTATTCAAGTCAACTTCAGATTACAAGTATCACATATGCAGATATAATACACTTACAATTACCTACTTAGTCTTTACGATTAAGAACCTACGCCTGAATCCAATTGACATAACCACAGAAAACATTTCGCCGCCAGTACCAAAATCTGAATTTTTACATTTACCTAAAGTTAAAGACCTATAAAAAACCGCAAGATGGCTGTTCGAGCAGCTTGTCTACGACTACTACATAAGCAGAGGAAAAGGCAACAAACCTCTTTTCAATTCGATTGATCGCAAAACATTCGCAAATCTCCAATTCATACTAAAACCAACTTTAATGTGTTAGCCTTCGAAAAAAATGGCTAATTTGTGGCCGCATTTATGAAAGGAAGGGATAAGTTGAAACAAAGCATTAATTTTAAAACTGAACACCGAACAATGAAGCAGAGATTTACAACGTTCATCGTTATCTTTTTTGTATTGGCCAACCCTTTTGGGGGCTTTACCCAAGCCAATAACACCGTCGTAACCAATGATTCCCTGACCATCGAAAATCAATTTGAACACCTTTTTACCAGGTCGAACCGTTTTGAAGACTATAAGGTGATGAAAATGTCGAGTTACAATACGTTGAAAAAAAATACGCTCGACAGTATCCGCATGTACACTGTTCAGGTTGGACAACTCAAAAACGAGATTTTGAATCTCAATGCAAAAATCGACACTCAAGCCGTAAATATTACTTCGCTCAGTACCGAACTGGAAAATACGAAGAACATACAGGATAGCATGAGCTTTCTGGGACTATTCTACGTCTCAAAAGCTTCGTACAACAGCATCATGTGGGGACTGGTAATCTGCTTACTGGCGCTTTCGTCTATTCTTTTTTCCATGTTTAAGCGGGGACACTCTGTTGTTAAATTGACAAAAAAACAATTGGAAGAAGTTCAGTCTGATTTGGAAAATCAACGAAAAAACGCCTTGGTACGTGAACAGAAACTGGCACGCGAATTAATGGACGTGAAGCTGAAACACAAATCGAACCACTAGAACTGTAGCCAACTCAAACAGAACAATACGATACCGTTCCGTTATAATAAAGAAGGCTTCCCGATCGGGAAGCCTTCTTTATTTGTATCAATCCGAACGGCTATTCCATTTCGTACTTGTAAGTTCCCAGGTCGCTTAATTCCGAGGTTCGGATAAACTCGGCGTGGGCTTTCACCTGTGCTTTAGCCAAGCGCAGGAAGTTCTTGGCCGATTTCAGGAATAGCGTATCGCGGTTACTGTCGAGCAACAACAGGTAGCTCATAATAATGTAGCCGGCCATCTCCACCATGCGGCGGGCGTGGAAATCGATAAACTCGTTATCGTCGGCTGCCAGCACCCGGTTCACGGCATGTTCGTATTCGTCGGTCAAAATAATCAGCTGGCGGCGCAGGTGTTCCAGTTCGGGGGCTACTTTTTCAGCCTCATAAACGCGTATCTGTTCCAGGTAGGCGCCGGTGGTTACCCCACGAATGGCGGCCACCACTTGCAGCTGGGTTGTTCCTTCGTAGATTGAGGTGATACGCGCATCGCGGTAAATCCGCTCCACGGGGTAGTCTTTCATAAAGCCCGACCCACCGTGAATTTGCACCGCATCGTAGGCCAGCTGGTTACAAAACTCGGACGAGATGCCCTTGCCAAGGGGGGTAAAGAAATCGGCCAGGCGTTGGTATTTCTTCATTTCGTCGCGTTCGTCCTTGTCCAGCTTACGCTCTTCGGCAATGTGCATGTAGGTTTTGTACATGTCCACAAAACGGGCGGTTTCGTACAGCAAGGTGCGCGAAGCATCCAGTTTGGCCTTCATGGTAGCCAGCATTTCGTACACCGCCGGAAAGCGCAGAATAGCTTTACCAAACTGCATACGCTCTTTGGCATAGGCCAGTGCTTCGCGGTAAGCCGCTTCGGCTACCCCTACCGATTGGGCTGCAATACCTAGGCGGGCGCCGTTCATGAGCGCCATCACATATTTAATCAAACCCATTTTACGATCGCCAACCAATTCGGCCGGCGCGTCCTTAAACACCAACTCGCAGGTGGGCGAACCAATGATGCCCATTTTATGCTCAATGCGGCGAACGGTTACACCGCCATCATTTTTGTCGTAAATAAACATCGACAAGCCCCGTCCGTCCTTGGTACCCGGTTCGGAACGGGCCAGCACCAGCGAAATATGGCCATCGCCATTGGTGATAAAGCGCTTCACCCCGTTCAAAATCCACTTGCCCGACTTTTCGTCGTAGGTAGCTTTTAATTGAACGGCTTGCAAGTCCGAACCGGCATCCGGCTCCGTTAGATCCATAGCCATGGTATCGCCTTCGCAAACGCGGGTCAGGTACTTTTCTTTTTGCTCTTCCGATGCAAACTCGTTAATGGTTTCGGCACAATCCTGCAAACCCCAAATGTTCACAAAACCGGCGTCGGCACGCGACACCACGTCGGCAGCCATAATATACGGCACGATGGGGAAGTTGAGTCCGCCGTACTGGCGCGGAAGCGACATGCCCATCAGCCCGGCCTTGTTCAGCGCATCAATGTTTTCGGCTGTTCCACGGGCATAAATCACGTGCCCGTCAACCACACGCGGTCCTTCGCTGTCAACCGATTCGGCATTGGGTGAAATAATTTCGCCGCAGATTTCACCCACCACTTCCAACACTTTGTCAAAGTTGTCCATGGCATCTTCGTAATCCATCGGCGCAAAATCAAATTTTCCTTTTTCGGTGAAGTTCCTTTCCTTTAACCGCACAATTTTTTCCATGAGCGGGTGGTTCAGGTGAAACTTCAATTCTTTATTATCGGTATAAAAATTAGCCATTGCTTTATTATTTAGGTTGATCTACTTGGTGTTCTTCTTGTAATACTTAATCATTTTGGGGATCACTTCGGCTACGTCGCCCGTAATCACATAATCGGCAATGGCATTAATCGGTGCTTCCGCGTCGGTGTTGATGGCAATAATTTGTGCCGACTCTTCCATTCCCGCGCGGTGCTGAATTTGCCCCGAAATACCGCAGGCAATGTACAGCTTAGGCCGTACCGTTACACCGGTTTGTCCAATCTGGCGTTCGTGATCGGCATAACCGGCATCAACCGCTGCCCGCGAAGCACCCACTTCTCCGCCCAATACTTCGGCCAGCTCGTACAATAGTTTGAAGTTTTCTTTCGAGCCTACGCCGTAACCACCGGCAACCACGATCGGAGCACCTTTCATGTTCACCTTGCTTTTCTCCATGTGGCGCTCGATAATATCAATCACAAAATCGGAATCGGTCACGTATTTCGTCACATCCAATTTCACCACTTTTCCTTTGTGCTTGGGATCGAGAATTTCTTTTTTCATCACCCCTTCGCGAACGGTAGCCATCTGCGGACGACAATCGGGATTGATGATGGTTGCGATAATGTTACCGCCAAAGGCCGGACGGATTTGGTACAAGAGGTTTTCGTACACTTTGCCGGCTTTTTTGTCCTCGTGATTACCGATAACCAGGCTGGTACAATCGGCAGTTAAGCCACTGTGCAGGGCCGACGATACGCGGGGCCCTAGATCCCGCCCGAGCGACGAGGCGCCCAAAAGGGCAATCTGCGGTTTTGTTTCGCGGAACAGCCCAACAATAATGGCAGTGTGCGGAAGCGTGGTGTAGGGCACCAGGCGTTTATCGTCGGCTACGTACAAGGTATCCACGCCATACGGAAAAATTTGTGATTCTATATTACTGAGCTCGTGACCGATGGCCAGGGCTTCGAGTTTACAGCCCAGTTCGTTGGCCAGGCTGCGTCCTTTGGTCATCAGTTCTTGGCTTACTTCAGCCACATGACCGTCTTCTATTTCGCAAATAACAACAATGTTGCTCATGATCCTTCGTGTTTTCGATTAACCAATAGTGTGATTTTCAATTAATTCCTTCATCAACTCATCCATATCGTTATCTGACGGGCTGATTACTTTGGCTTCTTTTGCCTGTAGGACAACATTCTCAACGGTTTTCACCTTGGTAGGCGAACCGCTCAGCCCAAGCTCGGCATGGTCAACCTCTATGTCGTTCACCGACCATTCGGGAATGTTCAGGTAAGGACGGTCGTTGTACAGGTGCAGGTAATCTTCGTTCGAGTTCTGAAGCTCGCTCACTGTTTTGGCGTGTTTGTACTTCATAATCAACTTGGCATTGCGCGCCCGGCAGTCGGGAGCTGAGCCATTCACGGTCATCACCATCGGTAACGGACAGCTTACCACTTCGACCCCGCGTTCCAAACGTCGTTTCAGGTAAATTTTGCCTTTCTCAATTTTCTGCACTTCTTCCACGTAGGTTACCTGCGGTAAGCCGAGTTTTTCGGCCACCTGGGGGCCAACCTGAGCCGTATCGCCATCAATGGCCTGGCGGCCGGCAATAATGATGTCGCAGTCCTTCAACTTCTTCAACACGCGGGAAATGGCATACGAGGTAGCCAGCGTATCGGACCCTGCAAAAGCACGGTCGGTAAGCAAGATGCCACCGTCGGCGCCGCGGAACATCCCTTCGCGGATAATTTCGGCAGCACGGCCTGGTCCCATTGTCAGAATTGTTACCGTGGTTCCGGGGAAACTCTCCTTAATCCGAAGCGCTTGTTCGAGGGCATTCAAGTCCTCTGGATTAAAAATTGCAGGCAGAGCTGCCCGGTTAATCGTGCCATCAGCCTTCATGGCGTCTTTGCCAACATTACGGGTATCGGGTACCTGCTTGGCAAGAACAATCACTTTAAAAGCTTTCATTTTAATTTAGTTTATCGGTTTTTTATCGTTGAATCCCGCAAAGTTTTCGCCACAACGTAGCCTTCGGCCGGGACAAAATAGACTTTCAGCAAGACTAACAAATATAGCCAAAGCCCCTAAAGTTTTCAATGCAGATATAAAAAGCATCACCAAAGCTTGAACTGATTAGCGACTAGTTTTTGACTTGCTTTACTTTTTAGAAGCCTTCAACCCTTGTAAATCGCTTTATATACAGTGATTTAAAACAATCAACCTAAATTTTCAATTTTAAGAAGAAACCCAACTGATAAGCCTTATTTAAAATCATTTTACGCTTTATTACCACACAAACGAGGCCTTCGATTGACGCTGTAAGGTCTTACTTCATTTTACATCTATTCCGCAAAAAGGACGTCCCCGACAATGACAAATCTTTTTACTCTCGTAGCATCAATTTATTGATGTTTTAGAACTTCTTTCAGAAAAGTATTAAATACTTTTATTAGATTTGAAGGACAATCAATAAGCTAAATCGATGAAAAAAAACAAAGCCATTTTACTGTTGGCACTGGCCATAGCCAGCCTCAGTACAACTGCACAAAACACCATCAGCCTGCATACAGAGCTGGCTAAAACAACCGTCAGCAAAGATATTTACGGGCATTTTGCCGAGCACCTTGGCCGCTGTATTTACGGCGGGATTTATGTAGGCGAAGATTCCAATATCCCCAACATACATGGTTACCGCGAAGATGTGGCCGGTGCACTGAAAGACATGCACATCCCGCTGCTACGCTGGCCGGGAGGTTGCTTTGCCGATACCTACCACTGGAAAGACGGCATTGGCCCCAAACACACACGGCCTTCGATAGTGAACGTTCACTGGGGCGGGGTAACCGAAGATAACAGCTTTGGAACGCACGAATTCCTCGAATTCTGCGAGCTGATTGGCGCCGAACCCTACATCAACCTCAATGTGGGTTCGGGAACCGTGCAGGAAGCCTCGGAGTGGGTGGAGTATGTGACTTCGGCCAACCAAAGCCCCATGACTGAGCTACGCAAAAAGAACGGACGCGAAAAACCCTGGGACGTGAAATATTGGGGAATAGGTAACGAAAACTGGGGTTGTGGCGGAAACATGACCCCCGAGTACTACTCGGATTTGTACAACCGCTTTGCTACTTATTGCCACGGAAACCTGTACCGCATTGCCGGTGGCCCCAACGTTGACGATTACAACTGGATGGAAGTACTAATGCAGAAAACCACCCGTCACCGCCACCTGGTACAGGGCGTATCGCTGCATAACTATACCTTCACCACCCGCTGGGAAGAAAAAGGCTCGGCCACCAATTTCGACGAGAGCGGCTGGTTCTCAGTTCTTCAGAATACCCTGAAAATGGAAACGCTCGTTACCCGCCATTCCACCATTATGGATAAATATGACCCGGATAAAAAAATTGGGTTGATTGTTGACGAATGGGGCAACTGGTTCGATGTAGAGCCGGGAACCAACCCAGGCTTCCTGTACCAGCAAAATACCCTGCGCG
Organism: Mangrovibacterium sp.; assembly: GCA_047972415.1. Classification (GTDB taxonomy): domain Bacteria; phylum Bacteroidota; class Bacteroidia; order Bacteroidales; family Prolixibacteraceae; genus Mangrovibacterium. The sequence goes on along the minus strand of JBKEAN010000106.1, from coordinate 4,794 downwards.
ACGCTTTGGTGGCGGGTATCAACCTCAATATTTTTAACAATAACGCTGCCCGCGTAAAAATGGCCAACATTGCCCAGGCAATCAATGTATTGCAGTCGGTTATACTGACCAAAGACGAGCAAATGGTGCTAACCCCAACCTACTACGTGTTTAAAATGTATGCCGTTCACCAGGGGGCTACCTTAATCCCGGTGAACCTGAACGGACGTAGTTACGAACTGAACGGGCGTAAAATACCCGCCCTTCATGCCTCGGCATCGGTAAAAAACGGGGTGGTATCGCTCACGGTTTGTAACCTCAACCCCAACCAGGCCGAACAACTCGACATCAGCCTGACCGGTATGGAGTTGAAAACAGCTTCTGGCCAAATCATCACCGCTAAAAACATGACCGACTACAACGATTTTGACCAGGACGAAAAAGTAACGCTGCGCCCCTTTGATGTGAAAGCGCCGAAAGCCGGCAAACTGAGCCTGGCCATCCCGGCCAAATCAGTCGTCCTCATTCAACTTAACTAGGCGACTGAATAACTGTTTACGAATGAAGCTGCCCCTAAAGAGGCCGGGAATCGGTAAGCCCGACCGCTTGGGGGCAGTTTTTTTTTGCACCAACTTACCGAAATAAACTGACGGTTTCCTGCTTGCCTAACAGACGGGCATCTATCGGTCTAACAGACGGGCATCTGTTAGCCTAACAGACGGGCGGCTATCGGTCTAACAGGAGAAACGGGGCTAATTTTATACGCAAAAATTTACGAGGCTCGTTAAAGGGCGGTAACGAGCCTCATTAACGGGCGGTAACAAATGTGCCGAAGCCCTAAAACGGCGTTCAAACCCAAGCCCAAGTGCTTTTGCGTCACCAAATCTATTCAAGCTATTCTAAAACATGTAATTATCGTTTGGAGGAGCCAAATTTTACCTTAGCTTTGTTAAGCCAATGTTAATCGAACTTTAATTGAACCTTAGGCGTGAAACGAATCCCTCAACCATCCAATACTTCCCGTCAAGTGGTTAACCTGGCCGAGTTTACTTTTCAGTTTCGGTTGGTGCACCAACTGGCTGTCCTGAAGTGCCGGAACCAACAGGAAGAAGAGCTGTTCCGAAACGGGTTAAAGCAAAGCACCCGCCTGCTCCAACACATCCACCCGGGCATGGACAAGCAAATTGATAAGCTGATTGATTTTTCGTTCCGCTACTATATGGAAAAGAAAGAGGAAGCCCTGCTGGGCAACCTCCTGGCCAAACGGATTGTGAGCGATTTGCACCCGCTGTTCTGCAAAGAAATCCTGTCGCTGGTCCCAGTCAACTAAGTCTCTCTTTTCTCTTTTCAAACCTGTAATAATAAGAACCCCTTGCAGACATCAGTCCACAAGGGGTTTTATCGTACAGGGCAATTGCCTGCATGGTCAAATTAATGCTTCATTGTTTTACCACAGGCCAGCCGCCTTTGTCCCAGCTAATTTCGCGGATAATCAACTTGGGTTCGCCTTTATCGTGGGCATCGTAACCGTGAAACACCAGGTAGTCCTTCCCGTCGAACGAAACCACGGCATTGTGGCCAAGGCCGTACCAGTCGGCATTTCCCTCAAGCACCAGGCTTCCGCCTCCATGTGCCAAATTACGCCCTTGCTTATCGGTAAAGGTACCGGTGAGTGATTTGGAGCGGGCAACAATCATTTTATAGCTGCTTTTTTCGCCACGGCAGCAATAGTCAATCGAGGCAAAGAAGTAGTAGTATTTTCCTTTTTTAAACAGGAAGGGTGCTTCGATGGCATTAGCACCGGCATCTTCGGGATTATCGCCAAGGGCAACCGGGTTTGGGTCGCCCGGGGCTTTTTTGCGCGAGGCTACTGTTGGTATCGTGCCGGGATCTTCATCAATATGCAACAAGTCCTTCGTTAGTTTCACCCGTTTCAGCCCATCCCAGAACGAACCAAAGAACAGGTACGGCGTACCCTTTTTATCGAGAACCAGTGCCGGGTCAATGGCATTCCAGTTGTTCTGGCCCGGATAGGATTGAATTAGCTTCCCATGATCGGTCCATTTAAACTCCGGGTCGTTCTTATCGAGTGTTTTGTTGGTTGCCACCCCAATAGCCGAGGTGTTTTTACCAAATGCCGACACGGAATAGTAGAGGTAGTACAAGCCATTGTGGTAAAAAATATCGGGCGCCCAAATGTGGCCTTTGTAGCCCGGAATGGTGTCGGTAGCCCATTGGGGGCCGGAGCTGAACACCGCTTTTTCGCGGGTCCAGTGCTGCCTGTCTATGGACGACCACACATCGATTCCCATACCCGTAGCGAACACGTAATACGTTGAGTTTTCGCGAATCATTACCGGGTCGTGTACCACCGGGGCTTGCGCACAAACTTGCAGCCCTGCCACGGCAACAACCAGGGTGGCTACCATTTGGCGAAGTATGGTTAGAGGTTGTTTCATACGGCTTGTATTTACTTTTTCAGTTTACCCCAATAGGTAGCGCTCAGGCTTTTTTCGGTTCCGGCATATACAAAGGTAACCACCCGCGGGCTGGCTTCCCAGTCCACTTCGCGTTCAACACAAACAATAACATTGCCCAGGGTGAGTTGTTTTGTGGTGGCATCGTAAGTCCAGTTACCGCTCAATGCCCCCGATAGGGTACCATTGGCATTCAAGGTTAAGCTTGAAGCGGTATTCTGCTGGCCATAGGCATAGTGTAGGTTGATGTGCTCCCAGGTACCCACCAGCGAGTCTTTGGTAATTGTGCCGTAATCGGGTACGGCGGCATAACGTTCGGGCAGGGCAATGGGCCACAGGTTATCGGGTTCGCTTACCGATGCCGGGCACCACACCAGACGGCGCACGTGACCCATCATAATCGCATTGGCATAGGCGTTGCCTCCCGCGTTGGCCGGCAAACGCCCCTGCGACATGTAAAACCAATCGTCACTATCTTCCTGCTGAAAAACAGCGCAGTGGGCAATACCTACCCAACCGTTGCCCTCACTGAATTTGTAGGGGTGGGTAACAATAGGGTAACAGTCGCCAGCCCCATTGGTAAAGTTGCGCCCGGTTATGTCGTAGTAGGGCCCTTCAATGTTTGTACTCCGGACCACACGTGTGTTGTATGGAACGTCAAGCCCATCGTAGGCCATAAATAAGTAGTAATAACCATCCTTGTAAATTACTTCGGGAGCCTCGCTGCCTTGCCAGCGCGAACCGGCGGTGCGTGTACCAATCCGTACACCGTAACGGGCAGTAAGCGCGCTTACGCTGCTTGCCCAAGGGTTGTCCAGCTTGGTGGTGGGTTTACCTGTTGTTGCATCCAGCGCGAGCAGGGCAAAACCACTGTGCCAGGAGCCATGTATGAGGTAGTGATCGCCTTCGGGGCTTACAATGTAAGTTGGGTCGATGGCATTGTAATAAAAGTAGGCACTCCAATCGTTTGTGCTGGCGCGGCTGTAATCGAGCCCCCGGTCGGACGAGGAGCAGGTAACGTAGCCTTTGTCTTCCCACACTGCCCCGGCCGGGTCGGTCGATTCGCACATGCCAATAAAAGCCCGTTCGCTCCAGCTCCCGTCAAAGTTGGCAGTGGTGTTTACTGCCCCTGTTTTTATGTAATTATCAATAACAATGCTGTAATACATGCGCAAAATATCTTTGCCGCCAACGCTAACGCGGCGTACCACCGGCGCCCAGTAGCCGTAGGATATATCGGCCGAAGCAATAGCTGCAAGCCCCATGCGCGAACGGATGGCATTGAGCGAGTCGGCTACCCAAGTGGGCGGGTCGTAAAAGGGGCCGCCAACCCATCGCCAGTTTACCAGGTCTTTTGAGCGTTTGCCCTGAAAGTGGCCATGCCCTATGGCCGCGTTGCCATACGAGGCATCGGTGCCATACATATAATAATAGCCATCGTAATAAGCCACCGAGGGGTCGTGAACGTTGGCCAGGTTCCAGTCGTTACGGTTGCTCCATGCCGATATGGCGGAATAATCGTCGGCATAGGTTGGAATGGTAAACCCGGTTTCGGTTTCGGGCTCGGTTACCGGCCCGTCATCATCTTTACAAGCGGCAAGGAACAGCGCTGTTGTAGTAAGCGACAATAGCAGTAAATATTTTAGTTTCATGTCAATTTAATTATGTGGTTTTAAGGGCTTGCTTACCGGTCAATACCGGAGTATGCCGGAAAGCAAGCCGTTTCAGCATATATTATTCGGTAACCGGACGAACCGTATAGCCTTTTTCGAAAAAGGCCGGGCCGTTATCCAGGTTCTTGTTGGCCGAGTTCCCAACCAGGTTCGGGTTGGCATTGAGCGTTCCCTGGTAAATGGGGAAATATTCGTGTCCTTTATAATAGTATTGGAACGACGAGGCACTGGCGGTTGCAGCAGTAAGCTCATCGGTATCGATCACCACATATTCTACTTCTTCACCGCTGATCACGAAAGTTTTCTTGGGTGCAAGCTTATAGTAACCGTGTTTAACCAATTGGGCCAGGCGGTCGGTACTGTAGAAGAATCCCCAACGGAGAAGATCAACTCCACGCCCGTTTTCGCAACCGAACTCTTTGGGCCGTTCAACGTTTGCGATTTGTTCGAACAATTTATCGGCATTACCTGCAAAATCGGCTAGTTTAAGGTCTGCAAGAGCAACACGGTTTCGCACTTCGTTAATATAGTCGATCGCTGTTTGGGTTGGGCCGTTGATTTCGTTTTCGCATTCGGCAGCACGCAGCAATACATCACTGTAACGCATCAGGCGCAGGTTTACGCCACATTTTAACCCATTGGTAATCGATGCGTAAATGTTGTTG
>JBKEAN010000105.1:0-6655 GCA_047972415.1 Mangrovibacterium sp. | reverse complement strand
ATGATCCTCTCAGTTTCATGAATGAAACAAAATCGGGCATATTAACCATTTCGGTTACAATTGCCGATAGCCCAACCGACGGGTAAAAGAATGATGACTGTGCAGTATTGGCCAACGGTGATGCCCAATCGTTACGTGCCGTAGCACTCAGGTAAATCATGCTTTTGTATCCAACTTCAGCACTTGCAAAAACCGATTGGGTTTGCTCGCGCCAGCGCTCGTGGTCTACGCCGGATGCACTGGCATTCAGGTCAACATTATTTACCGAGAAGAAGTTCGGAATCTGTTTCAACTGTCCGAAAAAGCCAGATGCATCGTATTGAAGGTCCGAGACACTTGCTCCAACGTTAGCAGTGATATCCCAGAGTCCCACCCGCTTGTTCAAGTTGGCAATAACATCGGCGTAAATCTGCTTGTTCTGGCGTTTTTGATTCGCATAATAGCCATATTTATCAGCAAACTTACCGGAAGTACCTGCATAGAATTTCTTTTCGTAAATCGAATACTCGTTATCCAGGCGGGTTCTTCCAATTACATTGAGACCCTCTGCAATATCCCATTTTAGGCTGGCATTCAGCATGTAACGGTCTTTGTTGTTGATAAACATGTTGCGGTTTACAATCCAGTAGGGATTTTGCATACTTGTTCCGCCATCGCCATAGGGCCAATATTGCACCGGAATATTACGGCTCTCATCAAAACGTTCGTACAAACGCAATTTAGAGAAATCTTCTCCCCGTGGAAACAAATACAGGGGAACCAAGGGGTTGAAATATTGCCCCTGTGCACCCGGGTTTTGATCTTCTTGTTTAATATAGCTTACACCAACGTCGGCGGTAAGTTTATCGTTAAAGAAGCTTGTTGTATTTCGGAATGTGAAATTGTATTTATTGTAATCGTTGTTGGGCATAATCCCTTCAGCAGAAGTTGTCCCGGCAGAAAGGAAGGACTGGCTTTTTTCGGATCCCGCTGAAACCGAAAGGTTTGTGGTAGAGTTATATCCAGTTCTGAAAAAGCCGAGCGGATCGAATGTTGATGGGGTATCCAGTTTATTCCCCCAGCTCATATATTCTCCCGGTACGTTGCCGTAAGTGTTTTGAAAACGTGGTGTTACAAACGGTGTCATAAAATCGGTGCTATGCACCAGGTTTACTCTGGCTTGCCCAACCTGGCCTTTTTTTGTTGTAATTAAAATAGCACCATTGGCGGCATTGCTACCATATAAAGCGGCGGCCGACGGGCCGGTAAGTACCGACATTGATTCGATTTCTTCCGGGTTAATGTCGGCTATACTTTCGGTACCCGGACGGTTGAACATGTTTTGTACTTGTCCGGAGTTGGCATTAAACAATGGCACCCCATCAATTACATACAAAACGTTATTGTCCTTTGAGATTGATTTGGCACCGCGCATAACCACTTTGGTTGCACCTCCAACACCACCCGAAGAGCTGTTAACCTGAAGACCGGCAACCTTACCTGTGAGCGAGTTCATAAAGTTAACATCCTTTACACCAGTTATTTCTTCTGCCTGTACTTCCTGAACATTGTAGCCCAATACTTTCGACTGGCGTTTAATTCCCAATGCTGTAACTACAACGTCTCCCAGTTCCTCGGTATCACTCAGCAATGTAATATTTAGTGTGGTTAACCCGTTGGCAGCCTTCTCAATTGTTTGGTAACCGATGTACGAAAACTGCAAAACAGCATTGTTTGGTAACGATAATGAATAGTTACCATCGATATCCGTAATCGTGCCGGTTGTCGTTCCTTTTATAACAACAGTTACCCCGGGCAAGGGCTCTCCGGTATCGTCCATTACCTTTCCGGATATCGAACCTTTTTGTTGCACGTTCGGTTGCAACTTGGGGGCGCCCTTTGTGTCGATTAAAATGCTTCTATCTACTATTTCATAAGTTACAGGCTGACCTTCAAAAATTTCATCCAGTATTTTTTCTACACTTTTACCTTCTATATCCACCGATACGATTCGATTGTCATCGAAGTTATCTTTGTTGTAGAAGAAATAGAAGTCGCTTTGCCGTTCAATCGCATCGAATACATCGGCAATTCGGCAGTCCTTCATTTTTACAGTAAGTTTGTTTGCCTGTGAATACCCACTGGCCGTAGAAGCAAAAACTGATATTAATACAAGAAAAACGCTTAATCTCATAATTAATAATAACTTTTGAGCACCGGGCAAAAACTCGCCCAATGCATCTGATTTTTTTTTCATAGATTTGATTGTATTTTTTTTAATTAACTAAACCGATTCAGTCTGAAGCAGACTGATGAAGTTTTCTGAAGAGGGAATGCTACCAACATTTCCTCTTTTTTCTTATTCCCTTCTTAAATCTAACTAGCTTTCTTTTAATTCATAATGTTTTAATTTTTATTAATGACGTATTTTATTTTCTCCTTTATTTATTTCTTAAATAGCCAAACTTCTTTGTTTTCAACGCGATAGTCGATATCCGCAGTTCGCTTTATTTTCTCTAAAGCATCAATCAGGTTATTGTTGTAACTGAACATGCCCCGAAAACGAAATTCGCCCAACTGGGGATCCCCAAGGTGGAAGCGGATATCGTAGATACGTTCGAGTTCTGTTATCAGGTTGCTGAGGGTTGCATCTTTAAACATGATTTCGCCGTTTCGCCACGAGGAATAAAGCCCTGTTTCTACATTTTCAATGAAGATTTCATTCTTCTCTTTTTGAAAAATAGCCTTTTCTCCGGGAGTCAGGTTTATCTTTTCATGAACATGGTTGTTGAGCTCCATCTCAATTCCTCCTTCGGCTAAAACAGCTTCGAAAAGACCGCTTCCGGGATAATCTTTTACATTAAATGCAGTGCCGGTTACATGGATTTTGGCATTCTCGGTTAACACAACGAACGGTTTTTCCTTATTCTTCGCGACTTCAAAATAAGCTTCGCCCGATAAATGAACTTCGCGGGATTGCTGATTAAATGAGCCCGTGTTGTAGGTAAGGGACGAGCCCGTGTTTATCCATACTTCGGAACTGTCTGGAAGAATGCATTTTGCAAGATGTCCTTTGGGGGCAATAAGCTCGCAAACAAAAGGTTCTGGGGCAAGCGGTTCATGCTGTTGAAAGAAATACCAGCTAAACGCAAGGGTGAGCGGAATGGCAAGTATAGCCGCAATTTTGTATGTAAATAATTGGCGACGGGTACGTTTGTATGAAATATTCTGGTGTTGATGTATTTTACCGAGTAAGTTTGCCTTATCCCGGGCTGTACTTTCCGGCGAGATGTAACATTTGCTCAACTCCCAGGCTTTCTTGCTATTCAGAAAGTATTGATTGTTTTCTGACGAAGAATTAAGCCATGAATCGAATTCGTTCTTTTCTTCGATAGAAATATTTCCAGAAAGGTACTTGCAGATAAGGTTATCTGTCAGACTGTATGGTTCTTTCACTCCGGTAATTGGTTTAATTACCTCCACAGACGAAAAACAGGCACCTTACCCTGTAAAGCTGTCTACCTTTTTTTTGTATAAATAAAGGAAAGGAGGTTAATAAGTTGATAATCAGATAAGCTTTTGCGTAATTTTTTTAATGCAATTCCCATCTGCATTTCCACCGTTTTTACCGATATTTCTAGTTTTTCGGCAATTTCGGTATATTTTAAGTCTTCAAAGCGGCAAAGGACAAACACTTGGCGGCATTTCTCCGGCAGTTGTTGAATCGACAAATTGATCCGGTTATTGAGCTCTGCTTCTTCTATCAAATCGCGAAAAGGAACCGCTTCTGCTACATCTCCGGATTCGCCAACCGGAATTGTTTTCTTTTCTTTTCGTAGATAATCGATAGAGCGGTTCTTAACCGAATGGTACAAGTAGGATTTTATCGAAAACTGGACATTCAATTTTTCGCGCCTGCCCCATAAATCAACAAAAAACTCTTGAACCAGCGAACGCGACAGATCCAAATCAGACAAATACTTATTCGCGAAGAAACAAAGAGGGGGATAAAATTCGTCGAACAATTGAGTAAAAGCATCATTGTTCCCCTTTCTTATTTCCTGAAAAATATGCGTGTCGGAGATTTTCATTCACTAGATAACTGCCAAATTGGAACCGAAAATAGTAGTTTAATTTGAAACAAGTGGTTAAAAGCCTGATAAACATTTTTCGCTATTGAACCGAATAGTGTGATAAAATGTCTTTCTGAAAAAACTTCGTATTGATGGTTTGGGTTTACTTAGTAGTTGGTATTCAGGAGTATTCGACTGTTTTTAGACAATCATTTTCTTGATTCGAGTAAGTTTCTGGTTTGCCCTTGAAAAAGTACTTTTTTAGGATTGACGATAAATGGTTAACGTAAAGTTAATCAACGATAGCGTTATCGGGAATGCTACATTTTTTATTCAGAGTTGGTGAACTCCTTTTTCCGACATCTTTCTTTCGCACCTCAAAACAGCTTCAAAATTTTTACTCGAAAAAGACAGGTGTTCGCCCGTTCAGGCTTTTGTTTTTACTTTCTTTTTTTTGTTCGGCAGTAATATACACTTCAGTACTTCATTTTTTTACGGTTTGTAATTTAAAGGAAAGAACCTTTTTCTGCTTTTGCCTGAGCCAGAAATTAAATCAGAAGCACTTGATTTTTATAAAATTAGTTGACGTTTTTTCAGAAGAAACCCGCATTTGCCTATAAGAATAGTTTTTACATATTAAATTGTATAATTTGGTAATTGAATTCAATTTAATATATTTTTTTTGGGTTTTCAATAAGAAAAAGTCTAACTTTATCTACAACTATAGTATTCGATAGCTAAACTGAACAATGATATAGTATCCCTAAATAATCATAGGTTATTATAAAACAATCTGCTATGCGAAAATGTACCATAATTTACAGCCTGTTGTTCTTTTTTATTACTGGTAATGCCCAAAACGCAGCGGAAACCCTTACTGCTCGGGCAAATGCTGAATTTACTTCACCAAAACAGCAAACCAATTCAGGGGTAATTCCTGACAAAAGTGCAACAACTTCGGAAGAAGAAAAACAGAAATCAACCAAAAACATGAGCATTCTCTGGGTGCCTGTACTGGCATCGAACCCGGCTTCGGGTTTTATGTTTGGAGTAGCCCCGGCAATTACGTTTGTAAGGGGAAACCCCGAAACCACCAGTATCTCAAACTATTTGGGTTCGGCGGTTTATACCACAAAAAAGCAATTGTTGCTTACGTTTAAAGGCAATCTTTACTTTGAGGGCAACGAATGGATTATAATGAACGACTGGCGGTATTTTATTACCTCGCAGCCTACTTACGGGCTCGGCACCGGGCCACAGTCGGACAAACTGGTGAGCACCGGTATTGAATACGAAGACGGTTTTTTTAGCTCCGGAATAGACGAAGCCCAACTGATGAAGTTCAATTTTCTTCGCTTACACCAAACCGCATTCAAAAAAATTGGCGATAACAGTTTGTATGCCGGTATAGGCTACCACTTGGATATTCACAACAAAATAGAAGACCAGCTATTAGACACTACGGTGGTTCCCCCCTCAATAACAAGTCATTATGCTTATAGCAAACTCCGGGGGATTAACCCTGAAAAATATACACTTTCGAGCTTGTCAATCAACGGAATGTACGATACCCGCGACAATACCATCAACCCCTACGGTGGGCGATATGCGTTACTCACCTTAAAATTCAACCCCGAATTTTTAGGAAGCACTGTTTCATCCTCGTCGTTATGGGCCGAGTACCGCGACTATTTCAACCTCAATGCTGACCGGCCGAGAAACCTGTTGGCTTTTTGGGCTTACGGTAATTTCCAGCTTGGCGGCGACCTGCCTTACCTTGATCTACCCGCTTTGGGTTGGGATCAGTTTGGCCGCTCGGGGAGGGCTTATCCGCAAGGTCGTTTTTGTGGACAGTCGCTGGTTTATAGTGAGTTGGAGTGGCGTTTTCCGTTGCAGCGCGAAAAAGACAAATGGGGCGGTGTGTTGTTTGCCAATTTGAGTTCGGCAACAAATAAAGATGCCGATATTTCAATGTTTAAATACATTAATACCGGAGTAGGAGCAGGCCTGCGCTTTTTAATTAATAAAGAAAAACGCCAAAACCTGTGTCTCGATTATGCATGGGGAAACTATGGTGCACATGGTTTTTACCTGAGTGTTAACGAGGTGTTTTAGTGTTTAGGTAAGGTGGTTGTCATTCATTTACGATTTTTCGAATAACGCGAGCTGAACTAAAGCAATATAAATTGCAAACTCCCCGGAATTTAATTGAATTGTGTTTTTCGTCGATTTTATCGGATTATTGTCATTTAGTGAAACCACGCCATAGCGGTAAACGTACTGCATAGTAAGAATAGGATAGTTGATTAAACTTAGCATTTTCAAACTTTAATCTGTTTTAAATATTTATTAACTAGGAGTCTGTCGGGCTTTGCAGAGGGCTGGAAAAATTAGTATTTTCAGGCATGAAGAAATTTATAGGAGCAGACCGTGAACAGCGGATGTTAATGCCATATGACCTGGGCGATTGGCTACCGGAAGATCACCTGGCGCGTTTTATCGTAGATATTGTTGACAAGCTGGATTTTAATCACATATACATAAAATACAAAGGGGTAGGTTCTGATGCATATGATCCCCGGATGCTACTGTCCTTACTATTT
>JBKEAN010000104.1:0-1753 GCA_047972415.1 Mangrovibacterium sp. | reverse complement strand
GCCTTTGTGTTTGATGTAAAGGTGCTTGGCAACATTGCCTTTGGCGCTTTGGTGGGCGATTTTTTGGCGGTGCTGCTCATCTACTATTCTTTCTTCTACATCGAGGCTTCCAAGTCGTCCATTGTGCAAAGCACCAAAGTGGTGTTTGTACTCATTGGCAGTGTACTCTACTTTGGCAACATGCCGCTGCCCCACCAGTTGGCTGGCGGTTTGCTTACGCTAATCGGCGTTATACTGATTTCGGCCGCCCGCTTGCCACGGTTTAATCGCCAATAGAAAAAAGCGGATATGAACTACCTGGCACATTTATACCTTTCGGGCAACTCGGACGAGTTGATGGTCGGAAACTTTATTGGCGACCACGTAAAAGGCGCCCAATACCTGCATTACGCGCCCGGCGTGCAGCGCGGGGTAATCCTGCACCGCGCCATCGATTCGTTTACCGATACGCACCCAACCGTGAAAGAAGCCTTGGCCTATTTTCGTCCGGCTTACGGGCGCTGGTCGGGTATCGTTACCGACGTCATGTTCGACCACTTTCTGGCCCGCAACTGGCCAGCCTATTCGCCCTATACCCTGCGGCAGTTTGCCAAGCACGCCCACGCCGTGCTGCTTTCCAATTTTTTTCAACTTCCCCTGCGCGTAAAAGGTTTTCTCCCTTTTTTTATTCAGCATAAACGGCTCGAATCGTATGCCCGCCCCGATGGCATCGAGGAGTCGCTCCGCATAATGGCCCACCGCACCAGCCTGCCCGACGAGAGCAAACTGGCCATGACCATCCTGGCCAATAACCTAGCCGTACTCAACGAGCTGTTCCAACGCTTTTTTGCCGAGCTTACCCTCCATGTAGAAACCAATTTCGGGGTTCAAATTGAAAAGCCTTTGTAGTTTTTTAGTTTGAAGCAGTTTTCGCCGCTGCCCGGCCCGCCAAAACGCAAAGCCGCGAAGGCGCGAAAGCGCTGGCAAGGGAACCTACTTTTCCCTTTTGCCCGGAATAAGCGATAAAGCACAAATAGCGAAGAGGAGCCATTTTTATTCACGATGGCTCGCCGCCCGCTGTTTTCGCTTCAAAATTATGCACGATGGCTCGCCGCGCATTTTTTTCTTGTCAAAATTACGCCGGATGGCTCGCCGCACTATGTTTTTGCCTGAAAATTATGCAAGATGGCTCGCCGCGCCTTGTTTTTGCCTCAAAATTACGGCGGATGGCTCGCCACACCATGTTTTTGCCACAAAAATGTCATCGATGCCTTGCCGTACGATGTTTTCGCCTCAAAAATGTGCGTGATGGGTTTGCACACCGTTTTTCTGGTTGTTTTCACAAAAACACCCTATCCGGAAATTCGTTATCAGCAGGGTTCAATAAAAAAAGAGACGGTAACAACACGGCGCGAGCCGATAAAATACAAAGCCTGGCTCCAACATCCGGATGGTGGGCTATCCGTTACCCAATAGCCGTAACTGTTTGGTTAAACGCTGTTCGGTAACGATTTTATAACAGGTTGAAGAGGAACCGGAAGGCCAGGCGGCTAAAAACTCAGCTTTTCAATCCGGCTGGCATCCAAACGAACGAAGATGAACAGCAAAATGGTAAACGACCACAGCGATGAGCCCCCGTAACTAAAAAAAGGCAACGGGATACCAATTACCGGCGCCAGGCCAATAGTCATTCCAATATTGATGGTGAAGTGAAAAAACAAGATACAAGCCACGCTGTACCCGTACACCCGGGTAAATACCGAGCGCTGCCGCT
>JBKEAN010000010.1:0-8193 GCA_047972415.1 Mangrovibacterium sp. | reverse complement strand
TTTCAATTTATTCCCACAAATTACCACCTATTTTTATAAAAGTCAATAGGTTGAAGGATATTGCTTTAGGAAGGTGTGGAAAATACGGATAAGTTGACGGCCAATTGACTGTTGTGTGGCTTTTTTGACTAGGCAGGCATTGTGTTTTGCAGTACCTTAACCGGCTTTTTAAGCATTTGTTAGTATCGGTCAACAGGAAAGCTGGCATTGCTTGGATACCATCGTAAATTGTTTACCTGCCGGCACACCTTGTTTACGTGCGAGGGAGCATTGTTTACGTGCGAGGGAGCATTGCTTGCGTGCGAGGGAGCATTGCTTACGTGCGAGGGAGCATTGCTTACGTGCGAGGGCTTTCTGTTTGGCAGTAAAGCGTTCTTGTTTGCTTGTAAATAGATATTGCTTATTGGCTTGGGAAAAGAAAAGCCCTGCAAATTCAATAAAATTGGTTGCAGGGCTTTATTATTTTAGTTGAAACGCATTTATGCTTACTTGCGGCTAACCTTTACTTTTTTGGTGGGGTCCAGTTCGGCATTGCGTTGCTCTACGGCTGCTATGGTGGCGCCAGCCAGCTCCGCGAAGGCTTTGCCCATTGGCGAGTTTTCGTTGCTGGCAGCCGGTGTGCCGTCGTCGCCACCTTCGCGTATGCTTTGTACAATGGGTATTTGGCCAAGGAGCGGAATGCCGAGGGCTTCGGCCAGGTCTTTACCGCCATCTTTGCCAAACAAGTAATACTTGTTGTCGGGTAATTCTTCGGGGGTAAACCAGGCCATGTTTTCAACAATGCCCAACACGGGCACGTCAACCGTTTTGCTGCGGAACATGTTCACCCCTTTCACTACGTCGGCCAGCGCCACGTCCTGCGGGGTGGTAACGATGATGGCGCCTGTAACCGGAACGGTTTGTACCAGGGTAAGGTGAATGTCGCTTGTGCCAGGTGGCAGGTCGATGAGCAGGTAATCCAGTTCGTCCCAAAAGCCGTCTTTAATGAGCTGCTTCAAGGCGTTACTGGCCATAGGCCCGCGCCACACGAGGGCATCGTCGGCGGCTACGAAAAAGCCAATCGACAGCATTTTCACTCCAAAGGCTTCAACCGGGTGAATCATTTCCTTTCCGTCAACCACCAAGCCGGCAGGGCGCTCCTGTTCAACCCCAAACATTTTGGGTATGGAGGGGCCGTAAATGTCGGCATCAATTAAACCCACCCTGGCGCCGGTTTTGGCCAGCGCCACCGCCAGGTTTACCGATATGGTTGACTTGCCCACACCGCCTTTGCCCGACGATACGGCCACAATGTTCTTTACTTTAGGCAACACGGGCCGTTCCATTTGGTGAATGGCTTTGGCGGTAATGTTACCACGCACCTCAATGTTGGTGCCCAGTTCTTCGGCCAGTTTATCCTCACATGCTTTTATAACGGCGGCAATATGCGGGTCGTCCGAACGCTGAAACACCAGCGAAAAGCTTATTTTTCGTCCGGCAATGCGTATTTCCTGAACCATATCCATCGCTACAATATCGTCGTTCGAGCCTGGGTAAAATACCCCGCGCAGGGCGTCGCTTACATGTTTCGGAACAATTAGTTTGTTCATTGTTGTTTAAAGTTTTTAAGTTTCGAGCCCCCTCCAACTCCCCCGGAGGGGAAGCAGAACAAGTCGGTTGCCAGTTGCCCGGTTACCGGGGTATTGCTCTATTGTATAAATCCGATGTTCTAAAAGCTTTCACCGTGCCATTGCGCCTTCGCGCCGTTGCGGTTCAACTTTTTTGTGCCTTCGTGCCTTCGTGTTTTGTTTGTTTGTGTTAAGGTTCTTTGCCGTTTACAAGCCGAGCTCGGTTACCGGGTCCCAGAACAGATGGGTAAAGTTAACAATTTGGTTGTCTTTCACCTCAATCCCTTCGCTTTCGAGCAATTGCTGCATGGCGGTGGGCCCGTTAAAATGGTGCTTACCGGTGAGCAAGCCCGCCGCATTTACAACCCGGTGTGCCGGTACATAAACCGTTTGCGCACCGGCTTTGTTCATGGCCCAGCCAACCATGCGTGCCGATTGCCCGCTGCCGAGGTAACGCGCAATGGCTCCGTAGCTGGTAACCCGCCCGGGCGGAATAAGCCGTACCACCTGGTAAACCATATCAAAGAAATCGTTCATACGAAAGTAGATAGTATTTTTCAGATAAAAGATGCTGGGCAGGAGTAATGAGACCTGAATTTTTAGTTTTTCTCTCCCCCAACGGGGGAGCCGGAGGGGGCCGTATTTATTCCCTTGCCGAGCGGCCAAAACTGCGGTAGGGGTCTTTTTCAATCTCTACGTTAGGCTCGCGCAAAACATTGTTGTGGTTTAGTTTGAAGGCGAGGTATTTGATGTCGATTCCGCGTTCGCGCCATTGCTTTTCGTAAAAGGTTTGAATGGCAAGCACCTCGTTCAGCAAGTCCGATTGGTACAGGTTGCCGGTGTTAGCAACAATTTCGAAGCCATTTTCCTTCACCATTTCCAGTGTGTATTGGTACTGGAAGTTGCTGTCGGTTTTCAGGTTTACCATGCCGCCGGGCGCCAGTATGCGGCGGTACTGCTCCATAAAGTTGGTGGCCGTCAACCGGCTGCGGGTGCTTTTCATTTGCGGGTCGGGAAAGGTGAGCCAGATTTCGGACACCTCGCCATCGGCAAAAAACTTGTCAATAATCTCGATGCTGGTGCGCAGGAAGCCAACGTTCTGAATGCCCTCTTCAATGCCCATTTTGGCGCCCTTCCACATCCGGGCACCTTTTATATCGACCCCGATAAAGTTTTTACCGGGCATAAAACGGGCGAGCGATACGGTGTATTCGCCTTTGCCGCAGCCCAGTTCCAGCACCAGGGGCTGGTTGTTTTTAAAGAAGTTGGTGTTCCACCGGCCTTTTAGTTCATGGTCGGCTTGGTTGGGGTGCTGCATGGGGCTTTGTACCACGTTGGCAAAGCTTTCCAGGTCGGCAAATTTCTTCAGTTTATTTTTTCCCACGTTCTGTTACTTTCTAATCGTCCGGTGCTTCGGTTTATTGGGTTGAAGCGGTTGTGTATTTATTGTTTGTCAATCAGGATGCCAACATCATGGATGCCTTCGAGCCGTTTGGCACGCATACCCTGCTGAATGGAAAACTTGTATTCGCCAGGGGTAGGGAAATAGACGTTTGATTTGTACAGCATTTTGTTGTCGAACAGGTCTCCGATGCCGCTTCCCGTCCAGCGCCCGGCTTGGTCGGCCAGGGTAAACTCAACGGTGTCCTTCAGCAGTTGCCCGTCGGGCGACTCGATGTTGATGAACAACCAGATGTTGCTGAATTCGTAAGTTCCCCGGTTCCGGATGTTGAGGTAGAGCTTGTAAGGCGTTTGGCTGTCGGTAAATGCAACCTGGAAAACCAGCACCGAGTCCTTGTGCCAGCCAATGCTTTCGAGTGTGTGGTACGATTCGTACTTACTTTTCGACAGGCACGACGAAAGCAGCAGGGTGCAAAAGCCCCAGAAGAGAATCCGTTTCATAATATCCATTCGCGTTGTTGCAAGGGCATTTATTCTTTTGGTTGCGAAGGTGTGTTACGGTGCGAACGGCGGTTGTTATTGCTTTCCCCGCCCGATCGGTTCCCCCCGCCCGTGCGTTTCTTTTTCCGGTTGCGTTTAGGCTGGTCAAAACGGGTTAAACTATCCTGCGAAAGCACATCTTCAAATTCTTTCGGCTTGGTTTTGGTTTGCATTTCGCTGCCACCTTCGTGCAGTTTCTCGGGTTTACGGCCGCGCTTGTTCATCAGGATAACTTCCTTCACCCGGTCAACAGAAACAGCTTGTGGCCCCGAGTTGTTTTGCCCATCGCCGGTGTAGTACATGGTGCGGTTAAAAATATCGGCTTTGAAAAAGAAATAGCGCCCGGCTTCGGTTTCGAGCGGGATATTGTTGGGCGGAAAGTCGCGTTGGGCATCAATGTATGCGTCCACTTCGTAATTAAGGCAGCATTTTAGCTTGCCGCATTGCCCGGCGAGCTTTTGCGGGTTGAGGGAGATTTCCTGAAAGCGGGCCGAGTTGGTGGTAACCGACACAAAGCTGCTCATCCAGGTGGCGCAGCACAGCTCGCGGCCGCAGGGGCCAACACCGCCAATGCGGCCGGCTTCCTGGCGGGCACCAATTTGTTTCATTTCGATACGGATGCGGAAGCTTTCGGCCAGCACGCGAATGAGTTGACGAAAATCGACACGGCCTTCGGCAATGTAGTAAAAGATGGCTTTGGTTTTGTCGCCCTGATATTCCACGTCGCCTATTTTCATGTCGAGCCGCAAGTCGGTGGTAATTTGCCGCGACTTGATCATGGTTTGGTGTTCGGCGGCAATGGCTTCTTTCCACTTGTCAATATCGGCTGGTTTGGCTTTACGGTATACTTTGCGTAAGTCGCCGTTAATAAACTTTACTTTGTGCTTTTTCAATTGGTGTTTAACCAGTTCGCCGGTGAGGCTCACCACGCCGATGTCGTGGCCGGGGTTGGCTTCAACGGCAACAATGTCGCCGGTTTTCAGCTTCAGGTTATTGTTGTTGCGGAAATATTCTTTGCGGGTATTTTTAAACCGAACCTCAACAATGTCGTCGTCGGTTGCCATATGTACCACGTCGCCCAACCAGTCGGTTACGTTAAGTTTGGCGCAGGTACCGGCAGATCCGCTGCAACATCCGCGGTTGATAGATAAATTATCGTCCATAGTTGATTTATTAGTTCCGAGCGCACAAAGGCAGATATCAGCTGCCCAAACGATCAGGCTCCAAAAGTAAGCATAATTGCCGATAAACAAGCCACTAGTGAAGGCCTTTCAGCTTATGCTGTTTGATACCTGTCTTTGCCGACTATTTGCGGATGAGCTTGACAATGCGCAGGGCCATATCGGTAAAAATAATGCGCGGGTTTCCGTTCATGCTGATGTGGGCAATCGACTTTTCGAGCTCCTCGGAGATGGGTACAATGTTGCGTTCGTTAATGAAGGGCGAAAAGCGCGACGAGAAGGCTTGTTCCTCTTCGTCCATATAAACCAGTTTGGGGTTTTTCAGGTTGAAGATGAAGTTTTCGCGGATTTGCCCCAAGGCGTATAGGAGAAAACTTTTTTGCTTTTCCCTCCCGATTTCAGATAGTTCGCTCACCCAGGTAAACAGCTCCATAAACTTGCGCCCATAGGTGAGGCGCATCAGCTCTTTAAACTTTTCCAGGTTGTAGCGGTCCTGCTCTTCGGGGTTCAGCAATTGCAACACGCGGCGGTAGTTGCCCCGGCTCAGGTGCGCCAGGTTTTGTACATTTTTCCCTTCGGCTTCGGGCAGTTGGCTCAGGTGTGCTGCCAACTCGTCGGGGTCAATAGCCGGTATTTTGGTGAGCTGACAGCGCGAGCGGATGGTGCTGATGAGCTCCTCTTCGTTTTCGGCCACCAAAATAAACAGGGTTTTGCTGGGCGGCTCTTCAATCATTTTCAGCAACTTGTTCGAGCAAGCCACGTTCATCTTCTCCGGCATCCAAATAATCATCACCTTGTATTCCGACTCGTACGACTTCAGGCTCAGTTTGCGGATAATCTCGTCGCTTTCCTGCGTGTAAATCATCCCCTGGGCATTGTCGGTACCAATAAAGTTAAACCAGTCTTCGGGGTTGAAGTAGGCACCGTTGGCGATCATTTGTCGCCACTCGTTGATGTAATCGGTACTCACCGGGTCTTTAAACTTGGGCGATTTTACCACCGGATACACAAAGTGCAGGTCGGGGTGAATAAGGCGGGCGTATTTTTTACACGAGGGGCAGCTGCCGCACGAATCGTCTTCCTGTTTGTTGCCACACGACACGTATTGCGCGTAGGCCAAGGCCAAAGCCAGATTTCCCGAACCCTCGGGGCCGGCAAACAATTGCGCGTGGCTAATCCGGCTTTCGTTGATGGACTGGATAAAACGATCTTTGATGGCTTGCTGCCCGGTAATGTCGCGAAAAAACATAGACTGATTTTAGAATGCAAACAAAAATAGAAAAAATCGGCAAGGGAAGGGGAAAGGCAAAAGTGAAAGTTTTGACTTATTCAGGAGCTTACCATTTCATTGTTTCTTTGGTAAGTTTTCAAGCCAGTTGATAAACCCGCCAAAAGCTTCGGGCCAGTGGAATTTCTCCGGGTCGGGTTTTCCTGATGAATCCAGTTCCATAAAGTTGTGTTCCAGGTCAGGATAAGCAACAAGCTTGTAGTTGAATTTTTTGTTTCGAATGAATTCGATTGGTAACAAATCACAGAATTCGGCAGTTAAATCTTCGGTTCCGTAAGCGATATAAACGGGAATTTTTGTATTCACTAAATCGTCGATTGTTGGCTCCGAAAAACTAATCAGCGAGTTGGTGTTGGGACTCGGTTCAGACTGGTTGAACTGTTCCCATTTTTGATAGATGTCTTCAATTTTGGATTGAGCATCAGCAGGACTTAGTTGGCCGGTTCGTTGCATTAACCTTATTCTGCGAATGGATTGAGTTGCTCGTCCAAGCAGATCTCCGGAAAAGAATCCCAAAGCGGCGATGTGCTTATTTTTGGCGGCGAGTTTTGCAGCCACCCTTGCTCCCTGCGAGTGACCGGCGACATAAATTGAATCTGGTTCTACCCACTTTTGTTTCAGCAAAAACTCAACAACGCGATTTGCTCGTTCTACATAACTAGCGAGGTAGTCAGACTTGAGATATGCCACGGGAAAAGAGTGAGGATTTGCTTTGTCGGTTATGAATGCAAATTGGCTGTTGAGACTGCTTTCGTCTGCAACAACCGGGATATGTGGCATGCTAATGAGAATGATGTTATAGTTTGATGACAGTTTTCTGTAATCGAAATTAACTGCGGGTAGGAAGAACTTGTTATCAGGTAGTTTAATGACAAGAGGAATGGGAAGCGAACCCTGGCAAAAGATGATGGTTGGTTTCGCTTTATCCATATTCTTATCTAGCTTGACAAAATCAATACTGTTAGCTGAGGTATTCAGCGAAAAATGAAGGACATCAAGACTCCCGACGGGACTTTGTGCGCAAAGAGAGCCCGCGAACAGAATGAGGAAAATGAATAACGGAAAGGATTTTTGGGCGAGTACGGGGGACATGAATGCTTGATTAGAGGATTTTATATGTAAAGCTAGAGATTTATTTCCATCTAAAGGGTGCTCTAAATGGAAAATTTCAGGCGGAATTCAGAATCTCGAAGGCCATTGGTTTTTGCTTTCAGCCAGGGCTTGAGATTTGCCTGTCATCTTTATTTCAACATTAACAAATCGGATGAAAGATTAGGCTTCCCAAAGCGCAAACTTTTCTTTTTTATATCTTTGGGGTCTTATCAAAAAGAACCTAAAAATAATCTATTATGCAGACAATTGAAACATATGATTTCAAAGGCAAAAAGGCGCTGATCCGCGTGGATTTTAACGTTCCTTTGAATGAAAACTTCGAGATTACTGACGATACCCGTATGACGGCAGCTGTTCCGACCATCAAAAAAATTATGGCCGAAGGCGGTTCTCCCATCATCATGTCGCACTTTGGCCGCCCTAAAGCCGGGCCAGACGATAAATATTCGATGAAACACCTGGTTGGCCACCTGGCCGACTTGCTGGGAGTTAAAGTGAAATTGGCTCCGGATTGCGTTGGCCCCGAAGTAAAAGCATTGGCCGCTGCCCTGAAACCGGGCGAGGTGTTGCTACTCGAAAACCTGCGCTTCCACAAAGAAGAAGAAAAAGGCGACGAAGCTTTTGCCGGCCAACTGGCCGAACTGGGCGACTGCTGGGTGAACGATGCCTTTGGTACCGCACACCGGGTCCACGCATCAACAGCGGTGATGGCCAAGTTCTTCCCGAACGACAAAATGTTCGGTTACCTGGTTGAAGACGAAGTGTCGAACCTGGATAAAGTGGTTGCCAACCCGGCACGCCCGATGACGGCCATTATGGGTGGTGCAAAAGTGTCAACGAAAATCACCATCATCGAAAACATGCTGGGTACCGTTGATAACCTGATTATTGGTGGAGGTATGATTTTCACCTTCGTAAAAGCGATGGGCGGCCACATTGGTGCCTCGTTGTGCGAAGACGAATACCTGGATTTGGCCAAAAAATTGATTGAAACAGCCAAAGAAAAAGGGGTGAACCTGGTCATTGCTACCGACTGTGTGGCTGCCGACAAATTTGCTCCCGA
>JBKEAN010000103.1:0-7930 GCA_047972415.1 Mangrovibacterium sp. | reverse complement strand
TGCAAAGCGGCATTCATGGTTAGTAAATTGCTGAATTTGTGCGAAAAGAGCAACTGGTAATAATCCTGCTGATAATTATCAACTTCGTTATCGTAGGTATATAAATTGTAGGTGCGGGCATCCGAGGCAATCAAATCGTTGTAACGGATTTGGTTTTCGCGCTCTGACCCAGACCACAACCAATGGTCGAGGTAACGCTGCATCCCTTCCTCATCGTTGTTTAGTTTTACTGAAGGTACTCCGTTCCATGCCTGGTAGGTTTCTTCGAACCCCGAAAATACATTCAGCTTCACAATTGTTTTCTCCGCATAGTATCCGCCCGATGCAAAAAACGATTTCAAATCGGAACTGGCGCGGTCAACAAAACCATCGGAAGTTACTTTTGACAAACGCAAATCGAAGGCAAATCGCCCCATCAGGCCGGTACCGGCCGACACCGAATTTTTGAACGTGTTGAAGGAGCCCGCCGAACTTTTCACGTCGGCATACGGCAATTTGTTCAGCGTGGTCGTTTGCAGGTTAATAGAAGCGCCAAAAGCCGCAGCACCATTGGTCGAAGTCCCTACCCCGCGCTGTACCTGAATATTGTCCACCGAGCCGGCCAGGTCGGGAATATCAACAAACCAGGTTCCGTGCGATTCGGCATCGTTCATCGGGATTCCGTTCAATGTTACGTTTATGCGGCTCAAATCTGTCCCCCGAATGCGAAAGTTGGTGTAACCCACGCCTGCCCCGGCATCAGAAGTTGCCACATACGAGGGGGTCATGGTGAGTAGGTACGGAATGTCCTGACCAACATTGCGCCGTTCAATTTCGTCGCGGACTACCGTGGTTTTGGCAACCGGTGTTTTGTCGCCTGCCCGTGTTGCCGACACCATCACTTCTTCGGTCATAATGCCCGACCGCTTCAAGTTAAAATTTAGTGTCAGCGACTTATCCAGCTTCACCGATTGTGTAGTTTTGTCGTAGCCAATAAACGAAACCACCAAATCGTAGGTTCCGGCCTTGAGGTTTTTTAACTCGTAGCGGCCGTTAACATTGGCCACTGTGCCAGTAAAGCTTCCGCCAATAACTACATTCGCCCCGGGCAAAACTTCGCCGGTTTCGGTTTTTACAACCCCGGTAATGCTATACTGCGCAAAACCAATTGTTGCAATGCCTACGGCAAGCAACAGCAAAAAAACTTTTTTCATTTTATACTCCGAAAATTTGGTTAATAAATAACCAATGAGGTAGGAAGCATGCTTCCTTAATTGCGCCCTCCCTACGCCGGCATTACCCGGATCAGGTTCATTGGGTATGATCTCAGTCCGTAACTTTAGGACACCCCATTGCGTGAAACAAATATGTTGCAAAGGTAAAAGAAAAATCGGCGATAAATCCAACAAAAAAATGAAGGAACGTTGAAGAAAAAAACGATATGCGCTCGTTGTAAACAGCTTAGGTACGCAAAAACATCATTTCTTTTTGTTTGTTTCTATCTCGCGTAAAATATCGTTCATAATTTCGGCCTGTAACTTCTGCGTTTCCAGCAATTCTTGTTGCTGGTGAATAATCAGGTGATCGATTTTTTCGTTCAACATCCTGATTTCAAGCTCCGATTTCAGGTTTATCATATAATCGTTCCGGGCGCGTTCGCGGTCTTTTTCTTCCTGCCGGTTTTGGCTCATCATAATGATAGGCGCCTGAATGGCCGCAATGCACGACAAAATGAGGTTGAGCAATATAAACGGATACGGATCGAAACCGTTATTGGCCAGAAACACCACGTTGGCCGCTACCCAAGCCAACATAAACAGAAGAAAGGCAATAATAAACGTCCAGCTTCCGCCAAAACTGGCCACCTTATCGGCCATTCGTTGCCCAAGCGAACCGGGTTTGGCATCATCATCGAGCTTGTCGGAGATGGTGTTTCTTTCGGACAACGCATTCAGCACTTTATCTTCCAGTTCTGTAATCTCGCCAACTTCTTTAGTAACTAGTTCCTCGATATACTTTTCGCGGTAAAAGTTCAGTTCCTCAACCGACACGCTACTGTTCTCCGAAATAGTGGGATAATCTTTTTGAATTATCTTCAGGATTGATTCGCAGATTGAACTCCCGGAAACCCGTTCGGCAAGCGGAAAGCTTTTGCCCGAAATATCACTGATAAATATTTTCATAGTTCGGAATTAGACTGTTGCAGAATTACTAAAAAAACCACGCCCTTACAACCATTTTTTACGCCAAAACAGCCAGAATTGAAATGCCACAACAACCAATAAAACAACAATAAACCAAGTAAATGCCATGGGGTGATTGGCTTGAGGGATGCCAGCCAGGTTAACGCCCAACAAACCGGTAAAAAAACTTAGCGGGAGAAACAGGGCTGCAATAATCGACAACAAGTACATTCGATTGTTAATCTGCTCGTTGGAGCGGTTAATCATTGTTTCCTGGCTCACCGAAGCGATTTCCCTCGCGGCATCAAGCATTTCGAGGTAGCGCATCAGGTAGTCGCTCACTTCGCGCAGCCGGGCCTGCTGTTTGTTTGTCATCCAGCTTGTTTTTTCAATCTGAAGTTTACTCAGGGCATCGCGTTGCGGAATCAGGTAACGTTTTAGTTGTATAATCTGGCGTCGCAGGCTATACAACTCTGTTTTATTCTTTTCGTCATTGCTGTTATCATCCATCGTTGTTTCTTCCATCAATATGGCCTCTTCCTCAATTCCTTCCATGGTATCGCCCATGTTGAAAACAATGCGCTCGTTTAGCCGGATGATAAAATCGCCGGTACTTTCCGGGGCTTTGTTCTGCTTCATGTCTTCCACAATCGAATCAATGGAATTCAGGCTTTTCTTTTGACAGGTGATAATGAGGCTTTTGGTTGCCAATATACGAACCGAAATCATATTTTCAGGTTTCTCCCCTTTTAACAGGTTCATGCCCCTGACAACAAGCAACAGTTCATCCGGATAAACCGAAACACGTGGCCGCGAATCGTCCTTTACCAATGCCGAGGTAATAATTTCATTGTCGTGCAGCGATTGAATAATCTTACGTGATTCGGACACGCTAAAATCAAGTTGAATCCAGAAATAATCATTTTCATTTTCCAACGCGGGAAGCGCTTTTACATCAACTGCCTCTGTTCCTTTTGTCTTCGAATTGACATAAAAGGCATTAATAATTGCTTGTTTCATTCGGTATTATTTGAATTAAAACACGGTTCAGCTTTCAACTTACAGAATATAAAAGAGTATTTATTTGTTTTGAAACAACTGAGTAAATGTATGTTTTCTTTTTACATAGAATTGCCAAACCAAACTTTGGTGCAACACTTCGCCATGCCAACGGGGCTGGGCTTGCAACATCAGGTTTTTCCGTTTTTGCTTTAAACTACCCAGGCTGCGGTACAAAGCGATGTGTGCACGAAAAACACTTTTCAAACCACTCACATTTCCTTCGGCCAGTAGTTTCAGCGCCGCCACTCCGTCCAGTATCAATCGAACAGACAACACCGGGAACAAACTTCCGGCCGGCAAATTCTTATAAAGCATAAACAGGCTGTTGCGAAAGTTCAGGAACAACTTGCGGGGATTGTTGTAGGGCAAACTTCCGCCGCCAAGGTGGTAAACCTGGCTAAAAGGTGTGTAACAAATTTGGTAACCAAGGTTCTTCAGTCGCCAGCAAAGGTCAATTTCTTCCATATGCGCCCAAAAATCGGCATCAAACCCACCAGCTTTGTGAAATAAATCTGCCCGAATGGCCAGGCAGGCGCCACTTCCCCAAAGAATATTCACCTCGTCGTTATACTGCCCTTCATCCTTTTCAACCACGTTTAAAATTCGTCCGCGGCAAAACGGAAAGCCATATTTATCGATAAAACCACCTGCCGCCCCGGCATATTCAAACTCCGATTTATTTTGCCAACTCAGTATTTTAGGCTGAACGGCTGCTACGGTTTTATCGGCATCCATAATGCCAATCAACGGTTCCAGCCAATTGGCGGTTACCTCAACATCCGAATTCAGAAGAATGTAATACTGGGCGTTAATTTGCTTCAGGGCTTGGTTGTAGCCCAACGCGAAACCATAATTTTCGGGAAGCTGCAACCGTTCAACTTCGGGGAATTGGTCTTCAAGGAGCCTCATCGAGTTATCGGTCGAACCGTTGTCGGCAACAATAATCGCTACATCTTCCATTCGGCTGTGCGCAATAACCGACGGAAGATAAACGGGAAGCAATTTTTCGCCGTTCCAGTTGAGAATAACAATGGCAATTTTGGCAGTTTTCATCCGGCCAAAGATAGTCAGGAATTCAAAATCCCGGTAAGAATTTCGACGAGCTGTTCTTTGCCGAGCTGTCCCAGCTTTTCGCGAATTTGTTCGGCTTGCTTTTCGGTTTTATCACCCAAAATTTCTGCCAACTCGGTCCATTGCCGGCCCGTTAGTTCCTGTTGAAGTAGTTGTCTTGCCCGTTCGTTTTCTGTTTCTTTTGTTGGGGCACCAAGGGTTTCGAGTTCCTGAATGGCTGCTTCCAGTATTTCGCGGGCCTGCATTTTAACCGGGTCGTCAGTTTTTTCGTTGCCCGTGGCATCGCGCAGGTTCCAGCTGGAATAATCGTACTTTAGGTCGAGTATCATTTTTACAACCGGGTGCGAATTCCCAAAAATGCGGTTTAGAAAAATGAGGCTTTGGTTTTTCCAGGCTTCCAGGTCGAAGCTCTTTTGGTTCAGTTTTTCCAACTGTTGGCTCAGCAATTCAATTTGGCGGTCGGGCATGGCAATTTTTACCTGCAATTTAGCAGATTACACCAATACGCCCAAGTTAAAAACTAAAAATCTAGCCCAAATGCTCGTTCACTTTTGCAAAGAACGCCGGAAAGTAGTTGGCATTGGCCGAAACCAGTTCTTTGCCAAAAAGAAAATTACTGCCGCCCGAAAAATCAGTGACTTTACCTCCGGCTTCCTGCACCAGCAATACACCCGCAGCCACATCCCAGGCGTGAAGCGCATGTTCAAAAAAACCGTCGAAACGGCCGCAAGACACGTAAGCCAAATCAACCGCTGCCGAGCCCATGCGGCGCATACCTCGCGTTTCAATCATAAAAAACTCAAGCACGTTCAGGTAAGCATTCAATTTCTCAAAATTATAATAGGGAAAGCCCGTTGCCAGCAAAACATCTTCGTGTTTCGATGATACTGATACCGAAATCGGCTTGCCATTCAGGTAAGCGCCGCCATCTTTCCATGCCGAAAAAAGCTCGTCCTGCCCAATTTCGTATACGACACCAACTACCGGAACATTGTCCTTCGTCAAGGCAATAGACACTGAATGCGGGAAAATACCATGAATAAAGTTGGTAGTCCCATCCAGCGGATCAATCACCCATTTGTACTGTTCCCCGCGTTCGCCCGCCGTTCCTTCTTCGGTAATAAAACCGGCTTCCGGCAGCAAACGGCGCAAGCGGGCAACAATCAGCTTCTCGGCTTCTTTATCCACGTAAGTCACCAGGCTGGCTTTGCCCTTCAGTTCAATATCGTTGTTGGTAATTTTAGCTCGTTGTTCACGAATAAACTGACCGGCCCGCCGGGCCAGGTCGCCAATTTCGGAGCAGATATGCTGTAAATCCATAGGTCGAATTAAAGTTTCCACGAATTTGGCACAAAGCCGCCGTTCTGGCAAATTTCTATGGTTATTTTATTTTGAATGATTCGTCAACACAAAACTTATTGGTTCAACCACCTCTCGATGAATTGAGGATTAAATTATTTCCAGTTGGTTGGATCCATTCAATTTAACTAAAAAAGACAGCTTGGAAAGCCCATTTTCTAAACCGGCTTTTCTCAACAAAAACAATACAGAAGGTACAAATACCGAATAATTTTAAAAATAAAAAATAACAAACAATGTGCTATATGCTTAATTTTAAATAAAATACCAAACAAACCAATTCCTTTTTCAAATCAGACTGGTTTCTTTCTAACGAAAAGGTATGATATTTGCAACCTATACCACAAAGCGCTTCTATTGAAAAGTTCTCTTAAATTTAATTTCGAAACCGGAAACGGTTCTTCGAAGTACTGAACGGTTAACGAAAAATGGATTCACCTAAAATTAAGCTATTATGAAAACTAAATTAATAACTCTATTCGCAGCCGGGATTCTCTTCTCAATCGGATCTTCGGCCCAAAATTACCGGGTAAAAGCCACGAACTACGACATCAGCGATAACCTCGATTTGGAGGCTGTTTCGTACATTTTCGGGGAATCGTCGAACTTGGAGGATTTTGAAGCACGACTTAATGATCCGGACACGCAAATTTCGAACCTGGATTTAAACAACGACGGCTACGTAGATTATCTCCGGGTGGTTGAGCTTTACGAAAACAACATTCACTTGGTCACCATTCAAGCTGTACTGGATCGGGATATTTTCCAGGATGTTGCTACCATTGATGTAGGCCGCAACAACGGGAACAATATGTACGTTCAGGTTGTTGGCGACCCGTATTTGTATGGGCCAAACTACATTATTGAACCGGTTTTTGTGCGGCCTCCAGTTATTTTCTCTTGGTTTTTAGGAGCCGCCTATGTGGCTTGGCACTCGCCTTTTTACTGGGGTTATTACCCACCGCGCTACCACCGTTACCATTGCATGCCAACTTATCGCTATCACCGCGATTTGCATGTTCATATCGACATTCATTCGCACAAATACAACTACGTTCACGACCGCCGGAACCCACGGGCCTACGACATGCAGCACCGGGTAAGCCGGAACGACTACGGACAACGTCACCCCAGTAACTCGTTTGCCAACCGGAACAAAGGGTATAGCAACAAACACGACATGGTAAGCCAGCGCCCCGGACGTACAACAACCGGAAACAGCCGGCAATCGATAAATAAAGCGGGAAACACAAATAACGGACGTCCCGGCTATTCAAACGGAACCCAAGGCAACAGATCCGCAAACAATCAAAACGGAAACACACAGCAAAAACGGAGCTACGAAAACAAAAGCACCAGAAATTCAACCGGAAGTTCGACCTATCAACGCGGAACTAACCGCAGCGCTACAAGTACAAACTCAAACTCGAATTCGTACGGTACAAACAAGAGTAACGGTTCGCGCGGAACAACAACACAGCCGTCAAACAGCCAGCAAAAGCGGAGCTACGACACCCCTAGCAGGCAACGCCAAACAGGCAACTCGGGCTACCAAAACCAAACCCAACCGGCAAGCAGCGCAGGCTCGTCCGGTTCGGTTAACCGCTCCCAATCAAGCCGGCAAACGCAGTCTTCGGGAACCGGCAGTACCGTCCGACAAAGCAACCGCGAGTCAAGGCAAGCAGTTTCCGGAACTTCAACACGTCAGGTAATACGCCAAAACGCAACAACACAACGCGCTGCCACCAAAAGCACTAAAAAAGCAGAACGCGGCACCAGCCGATAAAGTCCCGAAAACTGATAATAGCAGAGAAAGCCCCGAATTTCGGGGCTTTCTCTGCTATGGACTGTGTTTAATGTTAAAGTAAATCGCTCGCTAGTTCGGCCAGATAACTCCGTTCTCCTTTCACCAGGTTCACATGCGAGAACAAGTCTTGCTTACGCATTCGGTCGGTCATATAAGCTAGCCCATTCGATTTCATATCCAGGTACGGCGAATCGATTTGTTGCAAGTCGCCGGTAAAAACCATCTTCGCCTGACTTCCGCACTGGGACACCCAAATTAAAATTCGAATAAGTTGGCAAGGTATTTTTGCTCCTGCGAAAGCAATAATGTTCTCTCTAGTAGCTTACTGGCTGGTGTCTCAACTTTTATTGTGTAAATGGTTTTGGCAATTTCGATAGCTTTTTCTGGGCTCAGCGTTGCTCCCTTAGCTTTTAGTTGCCTATCCAGTTCTTTGTAGATTTTATATGCTACGAAGGTTATGCAGATGTGG
>JBKEAN010000102.1:0-5575 GCA_047972415.1 Mangrovibacterium sp. | reverse complement strand
CGGGCGGCCGAAATCAGTATAACGCCGATTAGCGTAAGCAAACCGCCAGCCAACTGGTGGGGCAGCGGCATGTTGCCAAAGTAGAGTACACTGCCAATGAGTACAAACACCACTTTGGTGCTTTGCACAATGGACGACTTGGAAGCCTCGATGTAGAAGAAAGAATAGTAGATGAGCAGCACCGCCAAAAAATCGCCCACCAAAGCGCCAAAGGCAATGTTGCCAAGCACCTTTACATCAAACACAAAGGCTTGATCGAGGGCGATAAACATGGTAACGGAAAACAACAACAGCCAAACCGAGCGGTTGGTGTTAAACAGTTCGGGACTCATGCGGCCCACATGCTGTTTCACCACAACCGATGCAAGCGCTGCAAAAAAGGCATTGAACAGCACAATAATGGTTCCGGGAATGAAGAGTTCCGAAAAACTTGTGCCTCCCTGGTAGCTAACCACAAAGGCGCCAAGCAGCGCCAGCGATGCGCCAATGCCTTCCAACAGACTAAAGCGCTCGTTTAGGTAAGTTACGCCCATAATGGTGAGAAACACCGGGTACATGTTTCCGAGGAAGCTGGTAACGGCCGGATCGGGAATAAGCTGAATGGAAAGATAAAATAAGCCGGTGGTAATTATTTCGAGTACGCCAAGCAGGGCTAGCACGCGCCATTGCCCGGTGTTAAGCTGCGACAGCGTGCGGTGTTGCCCCCGGTACAAAAACCAGGCGATGTTGGCCACCGTTGCCACCAGAAACCAATACAAACCAAACTGCGCCAGGTGTAGCTGGTTGAGCGCGGCTTTGCTAAAGATGTAAATGTTCGAAAAAGCGATGGTTGCAAGCAGCGCAAAGGCATATCCCTTCAGGTTGTGCGACTTCATTTTGTTTTGGGTTGAAAACTGGCGTAAATGTACAAAAATAAGAAAGGCCCCACCCGTTACGGATGAGGCCTTTTGTATGTTAAGCCTTTGTTTACAATCGGGCTTTAATTGCTTTTGTTTCGGCTTCGAAGCCGGGTTTTTCGAGCAGGGCAAACATGTTCTTTTTGTAGGCCTCAACGCCGGGCTGGTCAAATGGGTTTACGCCCAGCAGGTAGCCGCTCATGCCACAGGCAATCTCGAAGAAATAAATTAACTGGCCCAGGTAATACTCGTTTAGCTTGGGCATTCCTATTTTCAGGTTCGGAACGCCGCCGTCCACGTGGGCAATCATGGTACCGAGCTCGGCCATTTTATTTACTTCGTCCACCCGTTTGCCGGCCAGGAAATTCAGTCCATCCAGGTTCTCGGGGTCGGTGGGGATGCGTACCTCGCGGTCGGCTGTACCCACCGAAATCACGGTTTCGAATAATTTGCGCTCGCCTTCCTGAATGTATTGTCCCATGCTGTGCAAATCGGAAGTAAAGTCAACGCTGGCCGGGAAAATGCCCTTGCCTTCCTTGCCTTCGCTTTCGCCGTACAATTGCTTCCACCACTCGGCCACAAAGTGCAGCTTGGGGTTGTAGTTCACCAAAATTTCAACAATTTTGCCTTGGCGGTACAGTTCGTTACGCACGGCAGCGTATTGTGCGGCAATATTCTTCTCAAACGGCACATCGGGTCTAGTTGCTTTTTGCATATCAACCGCCCCTTTTACCAGCGCGCGAATATCGAAACCGGCCACGGCAATGGCCACCAAACCTACCGGGGTAAGCACCGAATAACGGCCGCCCACGTCGTCGGGGATCACGTAGGTTTTATAGCCTTCGGTGGTCGCCAATTTGCGCAGCGCCCCGCGCGACTCGTCGGTAACGGCAATAATGCGCGATTTGGCTTCGGTCTTACCGTATTTATCTTCAATATCTTGCTTGAGTAAACGGAAAGCAATAGCCGGTTCGGTGGTTGTTCCCGATTTCGAGATAACCGCCATGGCATATTCCTTCGTTTTCAGCAGTTCGCGCAGTTCGTACAGGTAATCTTCGCCAATGTTTTGCCCGGCAAACAGGACATGTGGCATCTTGCCGCCTTTCAGGTGGGCAAAGCTGTCGGAAAGGGCGTCGAGCACCGCTTTGGCGCCTAGGTACGAGCCACCGATACCGACAACCACAAAAATGTCGATTTTTTTAGCTTGAAGTGCTTTTGCTGTGGCTTCGTAATCAGCCAGCTCAGCATCCGTAATTGATGCCGGCAAATTGACCCATCCCAGGAAGTCGTTTCCTTTGCCGGTTTTGTTATACAGCGCGTCAATGTGTTTTTTTAGTTCACCGGCGTATCCAACGACCGATTCTTTCGAAATAAAATCGAATGTTTTGTCGAATTTCAGGCTTAAATTTTCCATGGGCTATTTATTATTTTTTAGGTTCAAAAAGAACGAATTAAAACCGAAATCCCCGGATTTTCCCTTCAAACTACACCCAACAAGCAGTGCGACTAACGCAATTTATCGGTTAGCAGCCTGATTTCGGCAGCCGGGTTTTCTCCTTCGTAGAGAATGTTGTAAACGGCCTCGCAAATGGGCATGTTCACTTTGTATTCCAGGTTTATTTCGTGTATGCACTTGGTGGCGTAGTACCCTTCGGCAATCATGTGCATTTCCAGCTGGGCCGTGCGGGTTGTGTAGCCTTTCCCAATCATGGTACCAAAGGTACGATTTCGAGAGAATTGACTGTAGGCTGTGACCAATAAATCGCCCAAATAGGCCGAACTTTTAATGTCGCGGGTAATCGGGTGTACTTTATCCACAAAGCGCTTAATTTCCTGAATAGCATTGGAGATAAGCACTGCCTGAAAGTTATCGCCGTAGCGCAAACCATGCACGATACCCGATGCAATGGCAATAATGTTTTTGAGTACCGACGCGTACTCGGTTCCCCAAATATCGTCCGACACATGCGCCCGGATGTAGGGGCATTCGAGTTTAAGCGCAAATTCGCGCGCCCGGCGAATATCGGGGCAGGCAATGGTGAGGTACGACAAGCGCTCCAGAGCCACCTCTTCGGCATGGCACGGACCGGCAATCACACCAACCCGCTCGTAGGGCACCTTAAACTTTTGGTTGAGGTATTGGCCAATAATCTGGTTGCCCTCGGGTACAATGCCCTTAATGGCCGAAACCAGGTATTTGTGGCTCACATCCACCGTTAAACCCGCCAACAAACGGTCGAGAAAGGCCGCGGGCGTGGCCAGCACCAAGGTATCGGCCTGCTGGCAAGCTTCGTTAATATCACTGTAAAAGTCAATCCGGTTGATGTCAAATTCAACCCCGCGCAAGTAAGAGGGGTTATGACGAAAGCGTTTAAACTGCTCAATACTTTCGGGGTTGCGAAAGTACCAAGCAATGCGATCCACATTGTTCAGGAGGATTTTGGCTAGCGCTGTTGCCCAGCTTCCGCTCCCGATGATGGCTATTTTTGATTCAGTAGTCATAGGAAAAGTCAACGAATTAAGCGAGCCAGTTAGTCACTTCGTCCATTGAAGGATTTTGCAATCCGAGTTTGTTTTTTTTGTTATAACCACAAATATCGTTAAACAATTTGCCGGCTTTGGCTTCTTTCAGCGTTTCCACTTTTTTAATGCCCAGTTTGCGCAACACCTCTATCCATTCTTTTGGGACACCGGCTTCTTCGAATTTCTCGTCCGTGTCGGCATCGGCCTTTTTCTCCGGCTTCATTTGCGGAAAGAACAGCACATCCTGAATGGAAAGGTTATTGGTCATAAACATCGTCAGCCGGTCGATACCGATGCCCATGCCCGACGTTGGCGGCATGCCGTACTCCAAAGCACGCAAAAAGTCCTGGTCGATAAACATGGCTTCGTCGTCGCCTTTTTCCGACAGGCGCATTTGCTCTTCAAAACGTTCGCGCTGGTCAATCGGGTCGTTCAATTCGGAATAGGCGTTGGCCAGTTCTTTTCCGTTTACCATCAGTTCAAAGCGCTCGGTAAGTTCGGGCTTGTCGCGGTGTTTTTTGGTCAGCGGCGACATTTCAACCGGGTAATCAATAATGAAGGTTGGTTGAATGTAATTGTGCTCGCATTTTTCGCCGAATAGTTCGTCAATCAATTTTCCTTTCCCCATCGTCGGATCCGTTTCGATGCCCAATTTGTCGCAAATTTCGCGCAGCTCGCTTTCCGATTTTCCTGCAATATCGTAGCCTGTATGTTCTTTAATGGCTTCGTACATGGTTACCCGGGGGAACGGCCGTTTAAAGTTGATGAGTTTATCGCCCAAGGTCACTTCGGTTGTTCCGTGCAGCGCCAGCGCCACGCGTTCCACCATCTCCTCGGTGAAATTCATCATCCATTTATAATCTTTGTAGGCCACATAAATCTCCATTACGGTAAACTCGGGGTTGTGTGTGCGATCCATGCCTTCGTTGCGGAAGTCTTTGGCAAACTCGTACACCCCTTCGAAACCGCCAACAATGAGGCGTTTCAGGTACAGCTCGTTGGCAATACGCAAATAAAGCGGAATATTTAAGGCATTGTGGTGCGTAATAAACGGACGGGCAGCAGCCCCACCGGGAATCGATTGCAGAATGGGGGTTTCAACCTCCAGAAAACCGTGTTCGTTGAACATTTGGCGCATGGTGTTCACGATTTTGGTGCGTTTCACAAACACATCGCGAACCTGCGGGTTTACCACCAAATCAACGTAGCGCATGCGATAGCGTTGTTCCGGGTCGGTAAACGCGTCGTAAACCACACCTTCTTTTTCTTTTACAATGGGTAGCGGGTGAAGCGATTTGCTCAGCACCACCAGCTCTTTTACGTGAACCGATTTTTCGCCAACCTGGGTTACAAATGCAAAACCTTTAATGCCAATAAAATCACCAATATCGAGCAGCTTTTTGAATACTTCGTTGTAAAGCGTTTTATCCTCGCCAGGGCAAATTTCGTCGCGGTTAATGTACAGCTGAATGCGTCCGGAATCATCTTGCAATTCGGCAAACGATGCTTTCCCCATAATGCGTTGGCTCATCAAGCGGCCGGCTAAAACCACCTCCTGGAAGTTTTGCTTTTCAGGTTCAAATTCAGCTTTGATTTCAGCTGCTTTGGCATTGACCGGGAATTCGGCAGCCGGATACGGATCGATGCCCAATTCTTTCAGTTTTGCCAATGAATTTCTTCTGATAAGTTCCTGTTCGCTAAGTTCTGCTGTACTCATTTGCTAATTGACGATTTGAATTCTGCTTCTAAAAAATTTGTGCAAAGATAGCAAAGATATGAAAAAACCCTACTTCGGGTACAGGGCAAACGCATTTAAATTTTGAGTAAAGTTTCCCTGTATTTTTCGTTCTGTAAAGCTTTCGATCTTTTTCTTTTTTTACTGGCTTTCCATTGTTGGTCGTTTACCAGTATAGCCATGACTGTTTTTCGTATGGTGTTAAAGTTTTGGGCGGCATAACCTTTTCTTTTTCTGGATTGATCTTCGCCAAAAACTACATCCAAAGTCCAATGCAGGTTGTTCTCAATGGCCCAGTGGTTGCGTGTCCAGGAGTTGAACTGTTTTGCCTGGGCTTCCAGAGTTGATATGTAATACCTTGTTTGTTGGGAAGTTTCTCCGGTTGACTTGATGGTTCTTTGGGAATCGATGCGGAAAATTG
>JBKEAN010000009.1:0-21364 GCA_047972415.1 Mangrovibacterium sp. | reverse complement strand
GCGAAGAAAACCGCGCCATGAGTATTGATGATGCCCGCCAATCGGGGGCTATGATGCTGTTCGGCGAAAAGTACGGCGAAAAGGTTCGTGTAATTAAGTTTGGCGGTTCGGTTGAACTTTGCGGAGGAACTCACGCAGATGCCACCGGTCAAATCGGTTTGTTGAAAATTGTTTCAGAAAGTGCGGTTGCAGCAGGTATCCGCAGGATTGAAGCTATTACGGCAGAACGTGCCGAAAAATACATCAACGACCAACTTGACTTGCTTGAGCAAATTAAAGAAGCCATTAAAGGCTCGAAAGATGTGCTCACAGGTGTAGCCAGCCTGCTTCAGCAAAATAACGACTTGTCGAAACAACTTGAAGCCTTTCAGCGCGAAAGCCTGAAAATTGCAAAATCGAACCTGAAAAGTAAAGTGTTGATGGAACAGGGGGTCAATATTATTGCAGAGCTTATTGAACTTGATAATGCCGCATTGATAAAGGATTTGGCTTACCAACTGAGGGGCGAGGTTGAAAACCTGTTCCTCGTACTTGGTGCCGAGGTTGACGGAAAGCCGTTGCTAACCGTGATGATAGCTGATAATATTGTTGCAGAAAAAGGCCTTCATGCCGGTAACATTATTCGCGAAGCGGCGAAACTGATGCAGGGCGGAGGCGGAGGCCAACCGTTTTATGCCACAGCCGGCGGAAAAGATGTGGACGGTTTGCAAGCTGCGGTTGAAAAAGCCTGTTCATTCTTGAATTAAGTCGGGCGATACGAAACAATGCAAAAAGCCACCGGAATAGATCCTGTGGCTTTTTGTATGCGATTAATTGGTTTGCTGCTTTTCGATAGTGGGGAACTTCAATTTTGAGGGTACATAAGCTCGGTGTTGCTGGGGTTGAATACATCAGCGCTTAAAAAGTTATCAGGCATCATTGGTATTTGCTCTCCATCAGTGGTTACGTAGCTGCCCATCAGGTTGGCAGTCAAGCAGCTGTGTACTGGAATAATTTCAACCAAATCGCCAACGTTGAAATAGTGAAATTCCTGAACTGAGGTTCGGATGATTCCGTGCTCCTGACTTAGTTTATACAGGTAATTCCGTTCGTCGAGCAGGATTTTCGTCCCGTTATAGCGAACCTCAATCTTCCCGTACAGTTTTTTTCCATCCAGGTTGATGATGGAATCTTTCGAGGTGTGAACAGCACCGCCGTAAATAACCACCTCGCTTCGCGAAGCATGTTTGCCAACAACGGGGCACACAAGGCGCAGGGCAATGTCCTCGAAATTACAGGCACCCAGTTGGTATTGCATTAAATCGTAAAAGACAAAATTGCCCGGCCTTATTTCGTCAATCCCCGCAAAATTATCACATAAACTGGCCGATGGGGTATCGCCCAGCGAAAGGATCAAATTTGGAAATTCGTTGACGAACTGGTTTTTTAATGAGTTCATTTTCAGTACAGCATCGAAATGCTCCCTGAAAATATCGTGACGGCTTTGGGCATCGTAGGTGTGTCCGGTATGTGACAAAAAGCCCTGGAATGACATCTTGCTGCTGCGCCGGGCGAGTTCCAGAATGTGCTGAATGTTACGAAATTTTGAGGCTGAAATGCCGCTACGGTTATGTCCCGTATCAATTTCGATAAAAATGCCGACCTGGTTTGTCAGTTTTCTGTCCAGAAACTCAACCGATTCCCGATTCTCGACCAGAAGGTTGAGCTGGATTTGCTTTGCCAGTGCATTAATTTGATTGATTTCCAGGATATTTACAGGAAAGGCAATCGTAATGTCGTCCCAGCCATTTGTACCGACGATACCGTAATGGACGAAACACCAAATTGGCGGTACCAAGTACCAATAACAGCTGATTGATGGGTTTTGAAATGCGGACGGAATTTCAGGTTTTTAGCTTTTGCTCTTTCAGCCATTCGTGCAATGTTACGCAGGCAAACAGCTTTGTCCAGTAAGAGGGTAGGGCGAATAATGTCCATTTTGTTTGTTGTTTACAGAAAATAATAATCATTCAAAAATGGGCAGGCATTTTTGCGTTAGTTAGTTTTTGCCACAAAACAAAATTCAGACTGAATATACTAAACGGTAATACATTCAGGTTCAAAATCCCTTAATTTTTTTGAAATCAATTTATTCCGAATAGCGGTTTTGAAGATAGTTAATATTGTTAAGTATTCAAACAAAAGGGCGAGAGCAAACAAAAAAAGAGCCTTTTTAAGGCTCTTCTGAATCAATATATCGTTTATCTTATTCTTTTTCCAGCAAAATGGTTTGTGCCCGGTTTGGCCCCACCGAAGCGATGGTGATTGGCAGTCCGGTTTCTTCTTCAATAAAACTGATGTAATCGTTGAATTCTTCCGGAAATTCGTTTTCGTGGGTCAGTTTGGTGAGATCCGATTTCCAACCGTCAAGTTCAACAAATACCGGTTTTACGTTTTCATTCAGTTCGAAGGGGAATTTATCGGTAACTACACCGTCTATCTCATATCCGGTACATATTTTAATTGTGTCGAAACTGTCCAGCACATCGGCTTTCATCATAAACAACTCGGTTACGCCGTTAATCATGATGGAGTATTTCAGCGCAACCAAATCGAGCCAGCCACAACGGCGAGGGCGGCCGGTAGTGGAGCCATATTCGTGACCGGCATCGCGCAATTTTTGACCGGTTTGGTCGAACAGTTCCGTGGGGAACGGGCCCATTCCAACCCGGGTGCAGTAGGCTTTAAAAATTCCGTACACACGTCCCACTTTTTGCGGGGCAATTCCCAAACCGGTACAAGCGCCGGCGCAAATCGTGTTCGATGAGGTTACAAATGGGTACGATCCAAAGTCAATGTCGAGCAGGGTTCCCTGCGCGCCTTCGGCAAGTATGCTTTTATTTTCGGTCAGCAGCTCGTTTATGGTATTCTCACTGTCAATGAGCGTGAATGATTTCAGGACTTCAACTCCTTCCATCCATTCTTGCTCCATTTGTGCCAACAGTTCGCAGTAATCAAACTGGTAAAATTTATCCAACAGTTCTTTATGCGCAGTAATCCGGCTAGTATATTTTTCTTCAAAATTTTCAACCAAATCGCCCACCCGAAGTCCGTCGCGGCCAATTTTATCTTTGTATGTCGGGCCAATTCCTTTTAGGGTCGACCCAATTTTGGTGTCGCCTTTGGCCGCTTCGGAGGCGGCATCGAGCAATTTGTGGGTCGGCAGGATAAGGTGTGCTTTTTTCGAGATATATAGGTTTTGGTGCAGATCGATGCCCAACTTTTGCACACCGGCAATTTCTTTCTTGAAAACGATTGGGTCCAAAACAACACCATTGCCAATGATGTTCATTTTATTATCATGGAAGATACCCGAGGGAATGGTGTGCAGAACGTGCTTAAAATTGTTTATTTCCAAAGTATGACCGGCATTTGGCCCTCCCTGAAAACGGGCGATGGCATCGTATTTTGGTGTTAATACATCAACAATTTTTCCCTTTCCCTCGTCTCCCCATTGAAGACCTAAAATGACATCTACTTTCATACGTATAAAAATTTATTTTTCCATTTAAACCTTGTCATGTACGTATGGAATAGCCCTTTATTTATTTCCGCTTGGGGTGGGCTTTAGCCCGCATGGCTATTTCATTATTACACTTTTACAGGTTCCCGAACATAATTAACCGCGAAAACGACAATAATAAATTGCTCATTTCCACGGTGCCAGTCGTTTTTTTATTTGGCAGCTAAAAGTACAAATAATTTTGGCACCCGGAATAAAAAAATCCGCTATTCTGGGTAAGGAATGCGAATTTATAATGACGTTCGTTTGGTTTTTAGTTGATGTGTTCGCCGTAAATATACAAGGTGTGGTGCGACAACCGAAAGTTGTATTTGACACAGGCTTCCTCTATAATTTCGCGAATGCGCGGATCGTAAAACTCAAGTACAACACCGGTGCTGGTATCAATCAGGTGGTCGTGCTGCAAGGTGGCAAAGGCCCGTTCGAATTGGGCTATGTTTTTGCCAAACTGATGTTTTACAACCAGTTTGCATTCCAACAGTAAATCGATGGTGTTATAAAGTGTTGCCCGCGAAACCCGGTAGTTTTTATTTTTCATTGAAATATAGAGCGATTCGATGTCGAAATGACCATCGCGCGAGTAAATTTCTTCTAAAATAGCAAATCGTTCGGGTGTTTTCCGGTGACCGTTTTTTTCGAGATACTCGGTGAACATCGTTCTCACAGTCTCTTTTGTCTTTGGGCTGTTCATTCTCTCAACCTATTTAGCAATAGCCCAAAAATAGAAATTTTTTATTACAGTTTAGACTAAATAAAAATTAATCCTCAACTTTCTCAATCCGCTCAATATTGTCAACACCTTTCACTTTTTTTAGGCGGGCAATAAGGCTGTTTAAATCGTCAACATTGTGGATATACAGATAAAGATCGCCTTCGAAAATGCCGTCGTGTGTGTCGAACATCACGGTGCGCATGTTGATGTTGTTGAGTTTGGAGATAATATTTGTGATTTCGCTGACGATTCCTACACGGTCGAACCCGCTTAACCGGAGGCGGGTGAGGTAACTTCGGATTTTGAATTTGGTCCATTCGGCCGTAATAATCCGGTCGCCTTGTTCTGCCATCAGCTTGTTTGCGGTGGGGCAATTGCGTTTGTGAATAACTACGTGGGAGTTCGAAGCCAGGTAGCCCAACACATTGTCGCCGGGAATGGGTTGGCAGCATTTAGCCAGTGTGTAGTTGGTTTCTTCGGGGTTTTCTTTCAGAATAAAGGTGCTTTTTTTGTCAATGGCTTTCGTTGGAAGTTCAAGGTTCACTTCGTCTTTGCCGTTGTTTTTACCGAAGGACAGTTTCCAAAACTTGGCAATTTTGCTCTGGCGAGGTATTTTTAGTACGCTGTCAATGTCGTTAATATCGATAAAACCCATACCAACCTGTGCATAAAGTTGGTCTTTGTTGGACAGGTTGTAATATGCTGCCAGTTTTTTAAGGGTGTCGGAGGTGGGGTGAATATTGAGCGAACGGAGTTTTTCATCAATAATCTCACGTCCTTGCTCAAGGTGTTGTCTTTTGTCGAGTTTGAATGCTTGTTTCACCTTGGCC
The DNA here is from genome assembly GCA_047972415.1 of Mangrovibacterium sp. Lineage (GTDB taxonomy): Bacteria > Bacteroidota > Bacteroidia > Bacteroidales > Prolixibacteraceae > Mangrovibacterium. The sequence goes on along the minus strand of JBKEAN010000009.1, from coordinate 16,260 downwards.
TTGGCTTTGGCTGTAAAAATGAATTTCAACCATTCAATATCCGGTTTCTGGGTTTTTGAAGTCAGGATTTCGATTTGATCGCCGCTTTGGATAACGTGGCTCACGGGAACCAACTTGTGGCTTATTTTTGCTCCAATGCAATGATTTCCAAGATCGGTGTGAATTTCGTATGCAAAATCGATTACCGTCGAGCCCTTGGGGAGGTTTACCATTTTTCCTTTTGGCGTAAACACGACAATCTCGCGCGAGTACAGGTTCATTTTAAACTCGTCGAGAAATTCAAGGGCATCCGATTCGGGGTTTTGCAACATTTCGCGAATTTTCTCGAGCCAACGGTCCAGTTCGGTTTCGGGCGAGGTTTCGCCTTTGTATTTGTAGTGGGCAGCAAAACCACGTTCGGCAATCGCATCCATGCGCTCGGTACGGATTTGAACTTCAACCCATTTCCCTTGCGGCCCCATCACTGTTACGTGCAGGGCTTCGTAGCCGTTTGCTTTTGGTATGGTTATCCAGTCGCGTATCCGGTCGGGCTTGGGTTTGTACACGTCGGTAATCAGCGACAGGATATCGAAGCACTGGCGCTTTTCAGATACGTTTTCCTTGGGTTTAAAAACAATACGGATGGCCAGCAAATCGTAAATTTCGTCGAACGAAACGCCTTTGGACTGCATTTTATTCCAGATGGAGTAGGTCGATTTTAACCGTCCGGATATGCTGAAATCGATCCCTTCGGCACTCAATTCCTTTTCAATGGGTTTAATGAATTCGTTTACCAGGTAGTCACGGCGTTCTTTTTGGCTGTGCAGTCGGAACTGGATAAGGTTGTAGGTTTCGGGCTGCTTGTATTTGAGGCTTAAATCTTCGAGCTCGGTTTTAATGGCGTACAGCCCCAGGCGGTGTGCGAGCGGTGCAAAAATATACAAGGTTTCGGCCGCAATTTTCAGTTGTTTGTGCGGTGCCATGCTTTCGAGGGTACGCATGTTGTGCAAGCGGTCGGCCAACTTAATCAGGATTACCCGCACGTCGTTCGAGAGGGTCATCAGCATTTTCCGGAAGTTGGTTGCCTGTTTCGAGTCCTGCTGAGCGGTTAAGTCGTCTGATAGTTTGGTCAGTCCGTCAACAATCCGGGCAACTTTTTCACCAAACAGATTTTCGATATCGGTGAGGGTATAATCGGTATCTTCTACTACATCGTGTAATATGGCGGCAATAATGGAGGTGGACCCCAGGCCTATTTCGCTCGAAACGATATTGGCAACTGCTATCGGGTGGATAATGTACGGCTCGCCCGATTTGCGTTTCACACCCGCATGGGCAGCATTGGCAAACTCAAACGCTTTCTGAATCCGCTGAATTCCGTCTTCCGAAATGCGTTGATCAAATGAGCGGCAAAGTTCATCGTAATAATCCTGAATGAGCCGCTGGTCGGCTTTGGTTTGTAACTTACTAATCCCTTCCTCCATAGAAACTTAATCTCGTAATGCGTGTAAATATATTCATTTCGTCTGCTTGGTAATGTTTGCGATCTGTTTCAGACGAAAAAAATCATTAATCGTTAATACATTAAAAGTGAAATGTGGACAAAAAGTTCAACACCGGAAAACTGGTTTTTGGTAAACTACGTTTTACCCGGGTGCCCAATTGATTCCGCAACCCGGATGAACGCTTTGACCATGTTTTCCCACGAAAACTTTTTCTTTTCTTCCCTCAGGTTTAGTTCGAATTCCTGCTGGCGGCAATTGAGGTAGAAATCAACAATGGCATCGGCAATTTCGGTGGCATTGGGTTCGGTTACGTAGCCAATTACCTGGTCGGGAATTATTTCGGGCAGGCCGCCGACATTGGTTACCAGCATGGCCTTCTCGAAGTGGTAGCCAATTTGTGTAACCCCGCTCTGGGTGGCGCTTTTGTATGGTTGAACCACCAAATCGGCAGCGCCAAAATACCGGCTGACGTGCTTTTCGGGAATAAACTCGGTGCGCAAAATCACCTGGTCGGCAATACCCAACTGGTTGATGAGCTCGAGATAAGGTTCCGGCTTGGTGTAAAACTCACCGGCAACGATTAGCTTCAACCCAAGCGATTTAATTCGTTTATCGGCCATTGCTAACAGTAGCAAATCCAGCCCTTTGTATTCGCGGATAAAACCAAAAAAGAGCAGGTGCTTGGCGTGGGGATCCAGCCCGAGTAAAGTCTTGGCTTCCTGGCATTCGGTTTTCGGACCAAAGTTATCGTACAGCGGGTGTGGACAAAGTGCACGGGGCAGTTTCGGGTTAAACTGGTCAATATCGTCCAAAACCGACTGCGACATCGCCACCATCCCGTCGATACTATTCATAAAGTAGGACGTTAATTGATTGTCGCCAATCCGTTTTTCGTGCGGGATAATATTGTCGGCCAAACAAATAACCCGGGTGTGTTTATTTGAACGAACCAGACGGCAAATACTCCCAAGGCAGGGGGCCATAAACGGGAGCCAGTACCGAACCATCAGTAAGTCGGGCTTTTCGGCCTTAATGCGCTTTCCAACTGCCAGCCAGTTGGCCGGGTTGACCGAGTTGACCGTCCGGCGAATTGACAGGTTTTCGGGCGGCGGCCCGTCAACAAACTGCGACTTGCCCGGAAACAGGATGCCCGGATATTGTAAGGTAAATGTTTCAATATTGACTCGGTAGCCCTGGGTTGTAAATTCGCGGGCCAGGCGCTCGTTGTAACTGGCTAATCCACCGCGAAACGGATAGGCTGGGCCGATTATTTTTATGGTTTTTATGTCGCTCATCGTGTTGTTTTGTTTAGAGATTTGTCTTCGGCTTTGCCGTCAGTAAATTTGCAACATGTTTGTCAATTGGAAAAGTAAATTCGTCCCCAATTAATTCATCAAGTGCTACCCATCGGAAAAACTGGTCACCGTTCTGCATTTTTGTAAAATTGGGGGCTTTGTTCCCGATCTGAAATTGGATGGGCTTTGTGAGCCTTGCTTTGTAATAAATACTGATTAGTTGATGGTCGGTGTAGTACAGCGCCTGTTGGAAAAAATCGGTTGTGTAGAAATGATCGATTTCGTCTATTTCCTGGTTGCATTCTTCGCGCATTTCGCGGCGCAGGCAATCCATGGTGCCTTCGCCAAATTGCAAGCCACCGCCGGGGAATTTGGTCATCGGGGTATCAAGCTGAAATTCGTCCGAGACTAAAACTTCATTGTTTTCGTTGATGTAAATGCCATAAACGCGCAGGTTGAAATGCTTGATGGGATTAGTTGCCATACTGGTTAATTTGCTCTTCGATAAAACGTATGATTTCGGTTTCCGGTTCAGGATGAAACCAGTGGATAGCTTGGTCGCGGCGAAACCAGGTGAGTTGTTTGCGGGCGTAGTGGCGCGAGTTTCGCTTAATTAACTCGACAGCGGTGGTCAGGTCGGTTTCACCATCGAAAAAGGCAAACAATTCTTTGTAGCCAACCGTGTTCAGCGAGTTTTGCCCCCGAAAGCCAAATACTGATCTGGCTTCTTTTTCCAGTCCCATTTCCATCATCTTATCAACGCGTTGATTAATACGGTCATATAGCTCGGTTCGGTCGCGGGTCAATCCAATTTTGAGTATCCGGAACGGGCGTTGCTTCTTCTGTTCGGTACGCATTGATGAGTAAGTGCGCCCCGAGCTGAGGCAAATTTCAACGGCGTGTAAAACCCGTTTGTGATTTTTTAGATCAACCTGTTCGTAATAAACAGGATCCAATGTTTTTAGCTTAAGTTGAAGTGTTTCGAGCCCTTTTTCTTCGAGTTCGGCCATTAGTTGCCGGCGAATGGTCATGTTGGCGTCGGGGATGTCGTCCATGCCGTTGCAAAAGGCATCAATGTACATCATTGATCCGCCGGTGACAACAACCGTTTCGTTGGAGGCGAAGAGTTTTTCGGCTACTTGAAGTGCTTCGGCTTCGTAACGGGCAGCACTGTAGTATTGCTGAATAGAATGACTTTGAATGAGATGATGGGGAACTTTAGCCAAATCTTCGGGAGAGGGAACTGCCGTTCCGATGGACAATTCGCGATAGATTTGCCTCGAATCGGCCGAGATAATTTGGGTTTGAAAGTGGCGGGCAACGGCAATGGCCAAGTCACTTTTTCCTACACCGGTTGGGCCAAGTATCACAATTACTGTTTTGCTCATGTTTTGCTGCTTGGGCGCAAAGGTAGGTTTTTGCCACAAAAAAAGAGGCTGTCTAAAAAGTCTCGTTCAGTCAATTCGAACTTTCAAATTGAAAATAGCAGCCCGAAGGGCTAACTTGATTCAGCCCGGGGCAACGCCCCGGGACTTTAATATATATAATTTCTGACGGGCTGTAAGCCCAACTTAACCAATAAGTTGCCCTTTCAGGGCGAATGTTGCAACAGATTTGGTCTTCCCCAAGGCGCGGCCTTGGGTTGAACTAAATTGGGCTTTCAGACCGAAGAGCTATCAAATCGTAAGCTATTCTTGATTTGGTTTTACTTTTTGGACAGCCTCTTTGGTTAATTCCTCTATCAATTACAAACCTTTAAACCAACTTTGAAAATAAGCTCCTACTACCGGAATTTCGGTTTGTTTGTTCTGGATTGCCCCAATCAAGCTAATAATCCACAAAACTAAGCAGACGAGTCCAATAACTTTTCCAACTACTGGGATAACTGCAGTAAAAATTCCACCAACTATTCCGATTAAAAAAATCCCCAGGTTCTGTCGCAAATAAAACGAAGTCATTCCGTCTTTATTCGAACTATTTACTACCAAGGCGATTACCCACCCAATTGGGGTAATATGTGCAATAATTGATTTGACTTGAGGTGTCATAGCTAACTAATTTAATTGATTACTATTTTGATTCCAAGTTATGAAAAATATAGCAACCAACTAACCCTTAGTGCTATATCCTAATAATTTATTTGTCCGGTGCCTTCTGTTTCAATCCCTTGCCCTGTACAATAGGCGTACGGTTTGTTTTCGGCCAGTACAAATATATAAGGCCCATTTGCTATTTGCTCAAATCGTGCTCGTGTACACCACGCACAGCGCGCCCCGATGGGTCGGCGTTGTTCCGGAACGACTCGTCCCAAGCCAGCGCTTCGGCCGTACTACAGGCAATAGACGGAACCGAGGGCACACAAGCCGCAGCCTGATCGCTGGGGAAATGTTCGGCAAAAATTGACCGGTAGTGGTATTCTTCTTTCGAGCGCGGTGTGTTAACCGGGAAACGGAAGTGGGCATTTGCCATCATTTCGTCGGTCACTTTGTCGTTTGCGATTTGCTTCAGGGTATCAATCCAGCCATAGCCCACGCCGTCAGAGAATTGTTCTTTCTGTCGCCAGGCCACGCTCTCGGGCAAAATATTTTCGAATGCTTTGCGCACCACATATTTTTCCATTTTACCGTTTCCGGCCATTTTATCTTTCGGGTTCAGGCGCATGGCCACATCCATAAATTCTTTATCCAGAAAGGGCACTCGACCTTCAACCCCCCAGGCTGCCAGCGATTTGTTGGCACGCAAGCAGTCGTACAAGTTCAACTTGCTCAGCTTCCGCAGGGTTTCGTTATGAAATTCTTCGGCATTCGGTGCTTTATGGAAATACAGGTAACCGCCAAAAATTTCGTCGGCACCTTCGCCTGTCAATACCATTTTTATCCCCATCGACTTAATTACGCGGGCCAGCAGGTACATGGGGGTCGAAGCGCGAATGGTGGTTACGTCGTAGGTTTCGATGTGGTAAATCACATCGCGGATGGCATCCAGCCCTTCTTGTATGGTATAATGAATTTCGTGATGAATGGTTCCGATATGATCGGCAACTTTACGTGCAGCAGCCAAATCGGGAGAACCTTCCAGCCCAATTACAAACGAGTGCAATTGCGGCCACCAAGCTTCTTTTTCATTATTTTCTTCAACACGCCGCCCAGAATAGCGTTTGGCCAGGGCCGAGGTAACCGACGAGTCTAAACCACCCGACAACAGCACGCCGTACGGAACATCCGACATGAGCTGGCGGTGAACCGCATCTTCCATCGCCTTGCGAAGCTCATCAATGCTGGTTGTATTGTTTTTTACATTCTCGTAGCTCATCCAGTTGCGCGTCCACCAGCGTTTAATTTCGCCATCTTTGCTGTACAAATAATGTGCAGGCGGAAATTCCTGAATTTTAGTGCAAAAACCTTCCAACGCCTTCAACTCGGAAGCTACGTAAAAAGTTCCATGCTGGTCCCAGCCCATATACAGGGGGATAATTCCCATGTGGTCGCGGCCAATCAGGTAGGCATCATTCTCAACATCGTACAAGCAAAAGGCAAAAATCCCGTTCAAATCATCCAAAAAATCAATTCCTTTTTCCTGGTACAGCGCTAGAATAACTTCGCAGTCGGAGCCGGTTTGATACGCATATTTATCCTTGGTAAGTTCGCGGATTTCGCGATGGTTGTAGATTTCGCCGTTCACTCCCAGTACTAATTTTTTATCTTCGCTGAATAAAGGTTGCCCCCCGGATTCGGGGTCAACAATCGACAACCGCTCGTGGGCAATGATGGCCTTCTCGCCGCAATAAATCCCCGACCAGTCTGGGCCACGGTGGCGCAACCGTTTCGATTGTTTTAAAACCTGGGGACGTAACTCCTGAGCGCTCAACTTCAAATCAAAAACACCTACTATTCCACACATATTGCCAAAAATTTTAACGTGTAACCTTAGTCAAATTAAGTTTGTCAAAAATAATCGTTTTGTTTTAATTTGAAAATATAATCTGACATTTTTCTAGTCAATTAAACACATATATAGCATTTATGTATTCAGTATTAGCTTTTATTTTCATTTTGAATGCTTCAGTTTCGAAATTTACCTATTCCAACAGAGGGGGATGAAAGGAAATAAGTATAAATTTTTTCTTTGCCCTGCCCTTTGACGAGGGGGAGTCGTTTAAAATGAAATAGAAAATAACTGAAAGACTAAAAATCACCCGTTTGGGTAAAAAAAGGGAGCAACCTATTCCGAGTTGCTCCCTTTTTGTATGGTTTTAGCAGTTTTTGTTTACACATTGAAACGGAAATGCATAATATCGCCATCCTGCACCACGTATTCTTTCCCTTCAATAGCCATTTTACCGGCTTCTTTACAGGCTGCTTCGGAACCCAATGTTACAAAGTCGACGTATTTAATCACCTCGGCACGGATAAAGCCCTTCTCAAAATCGGAGTGGATAACGCCCGCTGCTTGTGGTGCCTTGAATCCGCGGTGATAAGTCCAGGCACGAACTTCTTTAACGCCTGCCGTAAAATAGGTCTCCAATTGCAACAAGCGGTAAGCCGACTTAATCAGTTTATTCACGCCCGACTCGGTCAATCCCAAATCGTCGAGAAACAGTTGGCGTTCGTCGTAGCTTTCCAGTTCGGCAATATCGGCCTCGGTAGCGGCGGCAATCACCAAAATTTCCGCTTTCTCATCTTTAATCGAACTGCGAACGGCATCAACATAGGCATTCCCTGTCAAAATCGACGCTTCATCGACATTACAAACATACAATATCGGTTTGTTGGTTAAAAGCTGAAGGTCTTTGGCCAGTTTTGCATCGGCTTCGTCCAACTCGACGGTCCTGGCCGATTTACCCTGGACGAGGGTTTCTTTGTAAGTAGTCAGCAATTTAGCCATTCGCTTGGCTTCGGGGTCGTTACCGGCTTTCGCCTGTTTTTCAACTTTAATTAAGCGGGCTTCAACTGTTTCCAAATCCTTCAATTGCAACTCAATATCAATGGTTTCCTTATCACGTACCGGGTCAATGGTGGTATCCACATGGGTAATATTGTCGTTGTCGAAACAACGCAAAACGTGAATAATCGCGTCGGTTTCGCGAATATTACCCAGAAACTTGTTGCCCAACCCTTCGCCTTTGCTGGCACCTCGTACCAAGCCGGCAATATCTACAATCTCCACGGTTGTGGGGACAATGCGCTCGGGGTGAACCAGTTCTGCCAACCTGGTCAAGCGTTCGTCGGGAACAGTAATTACGCCCACATTGGGCTCAATAGTACAAAACGGAAAGTTTGCAGACTGCGCTTTGGCGTTCGACAAACAATTAAACAAGGTTGACTTTCCCACGTTTGGAAGCCCCACAATACCACACTGTAATGCCATTCTATTTACTTCTAAAAAATTGCGCTGCAAAGTTAATCCTTTTTCCCTATTTTTGAATAAACATAGATTGAACAACGGTAGTTCCATGATTTCGTCCGATAACGAGCCTTCCCACCCCCCTCGTCCGAACCCGAATTTTCAACCGTTAACGAAAAGGCCGGTTTATCCTGTTTTTCAACCCATAATAACGACAATTTATGATACTAAAATCTATTTCCATCGACTGTGTCATCTTCGGATTTGACGGAAATTCGCTGAAGGTTTTACTATCGCAACAAAACCCCGACGCGGTACTGAAACAGATTAGGGAAGAGAACAACTTTGATGAAATAAAACAATTGTACGAAAACCACCCTTCGCTCACCAACCCTAATTGCTGGAACGTATTTGGGGCGCACATTCCAGAAGAGGCCGATTTGGAGCAATTTGCCCGCGAACTGGTAGCTATGGCAACCGGCATGGATGCTGTTTTTCTGAAACAATTCCACTGCTTCGGCGAGGTAAACCGGGTTCCCAACAACCGTGTACTTACGATTGGTTATTACGCGCTTATCAACCCGGCGCACCACCTGATTAAAAAATCGATCCTTCTGAATGATCTGAAATGGTTCAAACTGAACAGCTTACCAACCCTTTCGTTCGATCATGGAAAAATTATCCTCAAAGCACTCGAACATCTACGCCAAGAGGTACGTTACCAACCTATTGGTTTTCACCTTTTGCCCGAAAAGTTTACCTTGACAGAATTTCAGACGTTGTACGAAGTTATTTTGGACAAAAAGATGGATACCCGAAACTTCAGGAAAAAGATTGCACACATGAAATTAGTAATTGATACCGGAGAAAAACAACAACACGTTTCGCACAGGGCAGCCAAACTTTATCGTTTTGACAAGCAGATTTACAATCAGTTAAAAAAAGAGGGGTTAAAGTTCAGGATTGAATAAGCCAATGGGCGAAATTAAATTTTAGTAATCCATTAAACCGAAGACTTTTTAATGGGTCTTAGCGAAGAAACATTCTTGCAACAGGCATGACAGATGAGCAACAACTCATAAACGACCTGAAAACGGAAGCTGCCAAGCAGGCCGCGTTTCGTTCATTGGTGCGTCAGTATAAAGAACGCTTGTACTGGCATGTCCGAAAAATTGTACTCGACCACGATGATGCCGACGATGTACTTCAAAATACCTTTATCAAAGTTTGGCGAAATATCGACTCATTTAGGGCAGAATCGGGATTGTATACCTGGCTTTACCGGATTGCCACAAACGAGTCGCTCACCCACCTGAACCAGAAAAAGAAGAAAAACTTTGGCGGCTCTGACGAAGCATTGAACGACTATTTAGTTGAAAACATCCAGGCCGATGAGCATTTTAACGGCGACGAACTACAACTACATTTGCAAGAGGCTATTGCCCGCCTGCCCGAAAAGCAACGCCTGGTTTTTAATATGCGTTATTACGACGACATGAAATACCAGGATATGGAAAAAATACTGGAAACGTCGGAAGGGGCACTGAAAGCGTCGTATCATCATGCGGTTAAGAAGATTAGCGAATACATGAAGAATTTCGACTAGCTTTTTTAACCACAGTTTTAAACTTTTAACAGAAACACAAGTCAAAAGCACAAATGAAAAAGCTGAACGACATATTCGATTTTGAAACACAAGGGGCAAACAAGCCTCCGTTTGACACTCCTGCAGGTTATTTTGAAAGCTTCGACGATCGCCTTGAAGCAAAAATTCGGGCGATGGACAAAAAACCTGGCTCACGGGAAACAATTATCAGGGTATTGAAACCCATAATTGGTTTGGCTGCGAGCTTCCTGCTGGTTATGTTGCTGGTAAAATACCCGATTAGCCTGGTTTCGCCCAAACAGGCAGCCGACCAGCAAACAAGCGAAATGGAAGACGATACTTACCTGAAGGATTTACTGCTTAGCAATCCGTCGTATTTCGACGATAAAACCCTGGTACAGGCGATGGTTACCGAAACCCAACAACCGTCTGAGTCGGAAGAGTTAATCTCCGCCCTGTCTGATGAAATAAGTGATTACGAAGTATTTGTCGCACTTAACAACTAAAACGCATGAAACAATTTATTGTATTTATACTTATTATAGTTTGCTCAGTACCGGTTTTTGCACAGGGACGGGGCAAACAAGAAGATTTTGAGCTGTATAAAGCCAAACGGGTTTCGTATATGACCGAGAAGTTGCAGTTGACGCCTCAGGAAGCTCAAAAGTTTTGGCCTATCTACAACGAATATGACAAACTACGGGGCGAGTACCACGAAAAACGCCGTGAACTTGAAAAAAAGGCTTGGGAAAACTACGATAAGTTGTCGGAGGCCGACTTTAAAAAATTAAATGCCGAAGTTGTTTCACTATCGGTAAAAGAATGTGGGTTGGTGAAAACGTACAACGATAAGTTTTTAGGTGTACTCCCCGCTAAAAAAGTGATCTTGGTTGGCCCAACCGAAAACGAGTTCCGGTTTAAAATGATACGTGAGTTTAGGCAAAAAGAAAGAGACGGTAACCACGATTCTAAATAGAAAAAAAGACAACAAAGGCCGGTAAATTCGGCTTTTGTTGTCTTATAACAGCTTGATTGTAACTATTCTATTTTTGCAATACCGCTATCAACTCTTTGGGGCTCACTAACTGTTGTTCGCCGGTTTTCATGTTTTTCAGGTTCACCTGTTGTTGGCTCATTTCTTCTTCGCCAACCACTGCTACCCAGGCAATATTTTTGCGATCGGCCCAAGCCATTTGCTTTTTCATTTTGGCTGCTTCCGGAAAGATTTCGGCATTCACACCTGCCTGGCGCAGTTGGCGCAGGATAGGCAAACAAAAAGCCTCTTCTTGTTCTCCGAAATTAACAAACAGTACTTTCGTACTGGCAACTGCTTCTTCGGGGAAAAGCTCCAGTTGGGTCATCACATCGTAAATACGGTCGGCACCAAACGAAACGCCAACGCCCGAAACTCCGTCCATACCAAAAATACCGGTGAGGTTGTCGTAGCGCCCACCGCCGCAAATGCTGCCAATTTGCACATCCTTCGCTTTCACTTCAAAAATAGCCCCGGTATAATAACTTAAGCCCCGGGCCAGCGTTAAATCCAGCTCCACGTCAGTAGTCAGCTCAACTGTGTTAATATAATTAAAGAAAGTACGCACTTCGTCGATGCCTTTTTTCCCGGTTTCCGATGCCCCGATAACAGCTTCGAGGCTGGCCAGTTTCTCGGCGGTGTTGCCACTTAGTTTTAAAATAGGTTGAAGTTTTTCAACCGCACGCTGCGAAACGCCTTTTTCGAGCAATTCGGCATTTACATTTTCCAAGCCTATTTTATCGAGTTTGTCAATAGCTACCGTAATATCCACAATGCGATCGGCCTCGCCAATGGTTTCGGCAATACCAGCCAGTATTTTCCGGTTGTTGATTTTTACAACGGTATTCACCCGCAAACGGGTAAACACATCGTTTATAATTTGCACCAGTTCAAACTCGTTGAGCAGCGAGTCGCTGCCAACAATGTCCACATCGCACTGGTAAAATTCGCGGTAACGCCCTTTTTGAGGCCGGTCGGCACGCCAAACCGGTTGAATCTGGTAGCGTTTAAACGGAAACGAAATATCGTTGCGGTACTGCACCACATAGCGGGCAAAAGGCACCGTCAGATCGTAGCGTAAACCTTTCTCCGAAATTTGATTGGTCAGCCGGATACTGTTGCGTTCAAGCAAATCGCCCTCACTCACATTCGACACAAAATCGCCCGAATTCAATATTTTAAACAGTAGTTTATCGCCTTCGTCGCCGTATTTCCCCATCAGGGTCGACAGGTTTTCCATGGCCGGCGTTTCAATAGGCTGAAAGCCGTACAATTGAAATACCGACCGAACCGTGTCGAAGATGTAATTTCGCCGGGCCATTTCAACCGGTGAGAAGTCGCGGGTCCCTTTGGGAATCGAAGGTTTTTGTGCCATTTCTACTTTTGTTATATCATTTGCTTCTCAGGGGAAGCTTGTTCCCCGTTCGTAAAGTCGCGGAGGACTTCATTTTTCGAGTTTGCAAAAATAATTAAAAATGAATGGCCTTCAAGAAGCTGTACCGAAAGAATGCCGGTTCAGTCGATTTAAACCACTTCAGCCTAAGCTTTATTTCAGAAAGCGATATGAGAGGGGATAGCGGTAAAACCCGCCCCTGGCAGCTTTTACCGAAGCAATAATTGTAAAAATAAGCGCAACCAAGCCAACCAAAACAAGCAACAACAAGCTGGCCAAGACAAATAACACCCAGCCAACCAGTATCATAACCAAGGGAAGCGAGAGCACGAACACGGCGGTCATTGTTAGCTGAAAATTCAGTGACTCTTTGCCCTGATCGGCCACAAAATCAAATTCCTTCCGCTTCAGGCAATACACAAACAGCGGCCCAATAAGGTTACCAAAAGGAATGAAACACCCGGCCAAAGCCGACAGGTGGCAAAACATTCCCCAACGGCGTGTTTGCAGGTTGTAAACAGACTGGTGCATCACCTTCAATTTTAATATCCGATCAAACTACTTGTAAATGAGGTAAAACAATAGTGAAATAACTAAGCCTGCAGCAATGAGCACCCCAAAAGCCAACCGCAACATCTTGCGCGAACCGGGACTGATAAGCCCGAGTGCATAAATCATTTTCATCACGTTGTTGCTGTTAGTCGCATTAATAATAGCCAAAGCAATAACCATTGCTGATAAGCTGCTGTGTTGTTGCAGGAGGTAGAGCAGAAACGGATCCACATCAAAAATACCGACCAAAAAAGCCAGCCCGGCCACTCCGGAAGTGCCGTAGTGCTCCATTACAAACTGTGTAATCAGTCCAAACAAAACAAACAGGACCCCAAAAATGGTGGCAGTTTTCAGTTCGAGCGGGTTTTTCGCTTCCTGCTCACTTGCTTCCGGTTTCTCGTCAATGCCGACCTTTGTTTTTCTCAAAACCCAGCGCGACATCGCATACGCAACACCAAACTGCAATAAAAACGGTACAAGCAGCATCAACCCAATCGTCCGGCTAAACACAAAAACCAGCACCAGCACACGCAAGTACATCATCCCATTGGCAAGCATAATGGCCGCTACCGACTGCAAACCGGTCCCTTCTTCCTTTTCGCGGCGCGCCAAAATAATAGTCGTTGCCGTGCTGCTGTATATCCCGCCCAAAACACCGGTCAGCAAAATACCTGAATCGGGGAACAAGAACTTTTTGATGAGGTAGCTGGCGTACGAAACACCAGAAACAACAACAATGGCCAGCCAAATTTGGTAAGGCGACACCGGTATGTACGACGAAATGTTTTGCGACGGAAGTAAAGGCAAAATAATACCTGCAAAAGTGATAAACTTGGCCAGCGTAATAAACTCTTCCTGCGATGCTTTTTGCGAAATGTTCCTGAAAGTACTTTTCATCTCGGTAAGGATGAGGATGGAAACCACAAACAAAAGCACCAACCAGTTTGGCTGTGTAAACACCATGATAGAAAGGCAATAAGTAAGCAAAGCCAGGATGGACGTTGTTAGGCCAAAGTCTTTAAGCAGTTGTATTTTTTGAAAATACTGAATGGCAATAAACAGGCTAATCACTACAAATCCAACCAGGTAGGGAACATGGCTCTGCGGATCGAACAGATACAGCACATAGCCCAGCAACCCGATAAACGTGAATGTACGATCGGTACCAAACAGTTTTTTATCGGGCTGTTCCAAATGGTGGCGACGCTGGCCTAAACCAATGAGCAACGAAAAAATCAACACCAAAAAGAAATTGACAATTTCGACCGGCAAATACTTCTCCAATTCCATAAATTCGGGTTTTAAAACAAAGATATTGTTTTATTCGGCTCAAAATCCGCAAATTTTGGCGCTTTTAGAGGTTAGCTTGCACGCTAAATTTTCTACTTTTACCCATGCGCTTTGGGCTATAAGCCCTGGAGGTACGCTATCGTGTGAGCTACCGAGTGGTTAAGGGACCTATTTCAGGCTGCGTCTTAGCCTTTTGAAAATCTATAACAACAACAAACAATGAATTTGACCAGCAAACTCCTTTCGTGTGTAATCTTGCTTTCGCTTGGACTATCATGCCAACAAAAAAGATCGCCTCAAACCAAGCCCAACGTCCTTATTATTTATGCCGACGATCAAGGAGCAATTGATCTGAATTGCTTTGGAGCAACGGACTTGGCGACCCCGAATATTGATAGCTTGGTAAATACAGGTGTTAAATTCACCCAGTTTTACGGTGCTCCTATTTGCTCGCCTTCGCGGGCTGGTTTGTTAACCGGCAAAACACCCCAACGTGCCGGGGTGCCGGGCAACATTGATTTAAGGCCAGAGTCGGGGATGCCAACCGAACAATACACCATGGCCGAAATGTTTAAAGATGCAGGTTACAAAACGGCACACATTGGTAAATGGCACCTTGGGCAGCGACCAGATATGGAACCCAATGCACAAGGCTTCGACTATTCATTTGGCCACATGGTCGGTTGCATCGACAATTACTCGCACTTTTTTTACTGGGAGGGACCTAACGTACACAACCTTTTCCGGAATGGAGAAGAAGTGTATTACCCCGGGGAATATTTCCCTGATCTGATGGTCGAAGAAGCTTCGAACTTTATCGAAGAAAACAAATCGGAACCATTCTTCATGTACTACGCCATCAATACGCCACACTACCCTTACCAAGGCGATAAAAAATGGCTCGATTATTACAAAGAAAAGGGAGTTGAATACCCGCGTGATTTGTATGCTGCTTTTATATCAACGATGGACGAACGCATTGGGCAGCTTATAAAAAAGCTTGACAACGAAGGTTTGCTCGAAAATACCATCATTGTTTACCAGGCCGACAATGGCTACTCAACCGAACTGAGGGCGCACCGAGGAGGCGGAAGTGCCGGTGTGTACCGTGGTTCAAAATTTAGCCTTTTCGAGGGTGGAATCCGTGTTCCGGCGGCAATTAGCTGGCCGGGACAACTGAAAGCAGGCGAAGTTCGCGAGCAATTGGCAGTAAATGCCGACTGGATGCCGACACTAGCCGAACTGTGCGGCATCAACCTGAACGCTAGTGACTTGGATGGGAAAAGCCTGGTTCCGGTTATTCACGATCCGGAAAGCAAAAGTTTGCACGAAGAGTTTTGCTGGAAGAATGGCAGAAGTTGGGCAGCACGCAGCGGCAACTGGAAACTGCTTAAATACCCCTTTATTGAGGGCCAAAAGTTTGACGACAAAGATTCGCTGTTTCTGGTTAACCTGGACAAAGACCCAAGCGAACAGACCAACCTGGTTGACCTGTATCCCGAAAAAGTGCAGGAACTTCAAAATGACTATTACAAGTGGTTAAAAAATCAATAGCCTACGCTGTACGTGCTTGAACATTGGCCAACTTAAAATTGATAAAACAAGCTATTGAATTGGTACTGCAAAACATGCAGCGCAAGTGTTTACGAGATATAATAAAAGCAAGTTAAGAGGTTGCACATAAACAGTATTTGTAACTTCTTAACTTGCCAAACCTAAATCTCATTTCTTCGAGCTCTTTTTATCCAATTGCTCTTGCTGTTTTTCAAGCTCCTGTTGCATTTTTTCAAGCTCTTCGGGAGTTCCGAAAAAATGAAATTGCTGAAAAACACTGTCATTTCCGAACGGGATACTGTCTGTTTGGAAAAAGTTCCGGAACTGGGACATCATCCGCTGGTGCATTTCTTCAAAACCAGGAAAGGAATTTTGGAAGCCAGGCATATCAAGTTGAGTTGAATCGCCCGGTTGAAAACCAAACTGGCTAAAGAAACCGCCGCCAAAACCATCTTCAAATAGGCTCCCTCCGCTGGCCGGACCACCGAAAAACGAACCGGAGAACACCTGTTCCATTTGTTTTTGAATCGCCTCCAGATCGGCCGGGTTGAGTGTTGAGTCGCCCGACGACCAGCTTTTTACATAGGTCGAATCGTAACGGATAAGATTTCCCTGCTCGTCGTACTCCTTGGTTACATTGGAGCGTTCGTTCGGGTTATTGGCCTTATTGGTATTTTGCGCCTGTGCCGTTCCAATGGCAAAAACCAGAG
>JBKEAN010000101.1:0-2816 GCA_047972415.1 Mangrovibacterium sp. | reverse complement strand
CAGTGCCGCAAAATGGCAGTTCATTCTTTCAGTTGAAGGCATACGTGGAAAACCTGCTGTTGAAGTTCGGTATAAGAATGGAGCGTTTGAAAGCCGAAGACTTCGGCAACGATTTAATTGCAGAGGGTTTGGTTTATTCCGGTCAAAACAACAGAGAAATTGTTGAACTGGGACTTGTTTCACGCAAGTTATTGAAAGAGTTTGATATTGAAAACCCAGTTTATTACGCCGATTTCAACTTTGATAATTTGTTGGTCGAACACAGGAGCAGCAAAACACTGTTTTCGGAACTGCCTAAATACCCCGAAGTCCGCCGCGACCTGGCTTTATTGATTGACAAGTCGGTGCGTTTTGGGCAAATCAGCGAACTGGCCTATAAAATGGAACGAAAACTACTCCGCCACGTCGATTTGTTCGATGTTTACGAAGGAAAAGGTGTTCCCGATGGCAAAAAATCGTATGCTGTAAGCTTCATTTTGCGCGATGACGAAAAAACCCTCAACGACAAACAGATTGAAAAGATAATGGAGAAGCTGATCGGTGCTTTTGAAAAAGAACTAGGGGCACAACTCCGATAAAAAAATAAAAGCCACTGGATCCATCCGGTGGCTTTTATTGGCTCTGCGAAAGAGGAAAGGTGTTTAAAGGAGAGAAATTTCCTTCAAACACCTTTGTTGTATTGATTTGCAATGGCTGTTATTTCATCGAAACTTCAACCAACACAAGTGACTGCGGCTTCAGGTTCAAACTGAGCAAACTGCTTTTCAGCGTTGCTTTACTGTTTTGGGGCGCAATCACATCTGGTTTATCTAACGAATTATAGGCCTTTAAATCAGTCTGATATAATTCGGTCAAGGCAACTTCCTTCGAGCCCAGCTTTCCACCTTTCAAATTAATCTGCACCGGTTTTTCCGTGTTTGCCGCGTTCACCAACTTCAGCCATACCTTTTTTGCAGTTTTATCTACCGATGCGCTGGCATATACACTATCCTGTCCTGCCAATGCCTTATTAGCCGCCAAAACCGGTACAACATGGTCGCCGCGATGGGTCGAATACAGTTGCTGCACATAGTAGTTTGGCGTAGCCACCGAGTTCAGGTTGTCGAACCAGATCAGGTCGGGGCGCCATTGCCAGGCCTCAACATGGGCGAACAAGGGGGCATACGAAGCCATGTGAACCACATCGGCATTGCGTTCCAACCCAGTCATAAAAGCGGCTTCAGAAAGGGCAGCCAGCCAGCAGTTGCTCGATGTGGCATCGTTGGTATTGTCGTTTTTGATATGGCTGGCATATTCGCCTGCAAACACCTTTAAACCACCACGTTCGTAACTATCGTAACGTTGCGCATTATTGAAAAACCAGTCCGGGTCTTTGTAATAATGCTCGTCAACCAAATTGGCCGTGCGGGTTTTCAGTGCTTTCCACAAATACTCGAACCGATCGCCGTCTGATGATGGCCCTGAACCGGAAACCAGTAGAATTTCAGGATACTTAGCGTGTACTTCTTTCGCAATCACATCGTAGCGTTCCAGGTATTGGTCGCCCCACTGTTCGTTTCCAATTCCGATAAATTTTAAATTGAAGGGCTCCGGGTGACCCATCTCTGCCCGAAGTTTTCCCCATTTGGTATCCGTACTGCCGTTGGCAAACTCGATCAGGTCGAGTGCATCTGCGATGTACGGTTCCATATCGTCAAGCGGTACCAGCTCGCCGGTGTTGTACTGGCAGGCCATTCCGCAGTTGAGGATCGGAAGCGGCTCGGCGCCCAAATCTTCGGCAAGCTGAAAATACTCGAAAAAGCCCAAACCAAAACTTTGATAATAATCGGGCGCGTGGCGGTGCATAAACTCGGTGTTCCAGCGGTTTACCAAAACTTCGCGATCGGCCACATCGCCAACCGTTTTTTTCCATTGGTAGCGGGTGTCCAAGTGATGGCCTTCCACAATACAGCCGCCGGGAAAGCGAACAAAACCCGGTTTTAAGTCGGCCAGCTTTTGCGCCAAATCGGCACGCATTCCATTCCGCCGGTTTTTGAACGTATTGACCGGAAACAGCGAAACATATTTAAAATCAACTGCTTCGTCAGTTACCAAACTAATTTTCAGGTTACCGTTGGCAGCCGTAGCCGAGGCCTTCAATTCCAATTCCCGTTTCGACCAGTTCTTATCATCAATTTCCAGCTCGTACAACGCAATTGGCGCTTTGTTGTCGTCCAGTAATTCAATTTTCAACTTCTGAACTGCCTCGCTGGTATTTCGAACGTGTAGGTTGAGCCGGTAGGTTTCGCCTTGGTGGATTCCCATTCCGCGAAAGCCGTCGTTTTGCAAGAAATTGGCTTTGCCCGACTTCAACCCAAGCAAACGAATAAAGCGATGTTGCTTTCCGGCAGCCTTTTCGTTGATAACGCGAACCGAATCTTTGTGGAAAGTTTTCCAGCCCATCAGCGGGTCGTCGAAGGCGAAGGAGCGGTTTTTTACCAACTCGGCATACAAGCCACCGTCGGCCGCAAAGTTAATGTCCTCGAAAAAAACACCCCACATGGTTGGCTCAATGGCTACTCCGGGTTTGTCAAGCAAAAGGTCTATCTGCGTTTGAGCCTGAAGCTGTATGGTCCCGGCCAAAACAAACAGGGCAATTCCGGTTTTGATTTTTTTCAGCATAACTTGAATGGTTTTTATTGTATTAATTGAGTTTCAGAAAACAGAGGGCAATTTGCTTTTGCCATCGCTTTTGCAATATAAAAAAAGGACGAGTATCAATAACTTAAACCGAAGGCATTTTATTCCTTATTTATTCAAATATAAAACATCGTACT
>JBKEAN010000100.1:0-23793 GCA_047972415.1 Mangrovibacterium sp. | reverse complement strand
TTGAATTCGTCGCGGATGTCGCCCGATATGCGCCAGGAGTCGGCCTGGTGGATCGCCCATGTTCCGGGAAATCGCCAGCGGCAAATATTAAAAACAATGCTGGGGTCAATCGCCTTCACGGCCGAAATAATTTTGGTGTACTCTTCCTTCTCGTTCAGTTTCAGGTGTTCGCCGCCACACCAGTCCACCTTCAAAAAATCAAAGCCCCAATCGGTAAAAAAGGAGTGGCAATCCTGCTGCACATGGCCGTATAGGCCTACGCCCACGCCTTTTTCGTCCTTATCCCACATGGAGCCGCAGGTATTATCGCCTGCATCGGAGTAAATTCCGGCTTTCAATCCGCGCCGGTGAATGTAGTCGGCCAGGGCTTTCATCCCCGAGGGGAATTTGGACGAATCGCAATACAAGGTTCCGTTTTCCGTGCGGCCGCCAAAGTAGCCGTCGTCGATATTAATAAAGCGATAACCGGCATCGTACATTGCCGACGAAGCCATCGCATCGGCTTGCTCGCGGATCATCTTTTCGTCAATATTCACCCGGAAGTTATTCCAGCTGCTCCAGCCCATAATCGGGGGTTTTGGCGTCACTTCGTTCTTATTTTGCGAAAAAACAGGAATATGTGCTATGCTCAGAAGCAGGGTTGGCATTAAAACATTGCGCATAGCTCGCCTTGCATTTACAGTCAGTCGATTCGCTAAGTTCATTTGGTTTGATTTATTAGTTGTACGTCAACAAATTTCAGCTTTTCAATCGAAACCTGCAAGATAGCTTAATTTCTGAGGATCAGTAAACCAGAAAGCAGAACTGTGTTAAAAGCAAATATCCCGCCGTTCCGAAAACGCTACTTTTAAACCTGATTGAATTTGCCTTCATGCAATGCAGCAGAATAAACACAGGGGCAAAGCCCTCTGTGTTCATCCCTGGCTACTCCGGATATTAAGTACAACTATTTCTCTCTCCGGATTAGTTTAATTTACCCGCAAAATTTATCTTCAATTTGCTATTTTCTTGTAGAAAATCCCAAATCGATAAACTGCCCACCCACCGTTTGTTTGCACCTCACCGCAACCAAATTGGGCTGCCCCGGCCTTATGCTTTGAACAGCTTCCTTCCTCAAATCAACGAAGATATACCGATTGGTATAACCGGTAAGCGCAGCTGCCAGGATGCCGTTGATATAAACCTCGCAATCTTCGTCGTGAAATATCAACAGTTTCAGCTGGTCTGATTCATTGGCTGCCAGGTTCGCAAAATTCAATTCTTTCCGAAGATAGATGAATGGCGAATTCCAATTGGTGTTAATCACATAGTCCTGGTGAATTCCTTGTCCAAAACCGGCCTTCGCTTCTTTCCAAGCTTTATCTGAAAAATCAGCTTTTGTCCAGGAGTCTGAATCTAATGGTTTATCCGTCATCAGGTAGCGCCATTCATTGTTTACCGCCTGCGATTGCGAAATTGGCATTACCGGTGTCAGGGAGAAACTAGTTGAACGCGTGTGTTCGATGGCTTTGCGAATTTCGGACAACTGTTCATCATTTACTTTTACGACTTTCCGATCATAGCTTATCATCCCGTTTTCTTCGTCCTCAACATCCGTCAATTGGGTATAAACGGCTGCGCAAAGCCCCATCGCCTGAAGCTCATCCACTTTATTTGTGTATTGGATAAAGCGCTCTTTCAACTCCTCGGGCGAATAAACCTGGGTGTATTTCATGTTGCTTCCGCCTATCCAACGATGGCCGTCAACTAATAAGGTAATTCCCCCATATTCCCCGCAAACCGAAGCCCGCTTGCCGAATTTATTGGGCAACATATTGGGTTCGGGGTACCAGTGTGTGTCTTTTATATCGCCATATTCGGAATCGTTCCAGCCGCTGGCAATGCTTATTAGTCGCGATGTATCCTGTTCCCGGGCAATATCGACTGTCCGCTGCGAAGTTTTTTCATCCGGCTGTCCCCAGCTTTCGTTGTAAACGGTCCAGAGAACAATTGACGGGTGGTTGTGAAGAGTCTCCATTATGCGTACCATCTCCTTGTGAAAATTATCTCTCAAATCGGTTTGTTCCCCCAAGATCTTTCCATCCTTCCCAAAGCCTGGATTCGGAATATCCTGCCATACCAATATTCCCAAGCGGTCGCAGTAGGTGTACCAACGGGCAGGTTCAACCTTAATATGCTTCCGCACCATGTTCATACCGAATTCTTTTGAACGCAGGATATCCGATTTAAGTGCCTCATCGGTAGGAGCTGTGTAAATACCGTCTGGCCAGTAGCCCTGATCCAAAAAACCGTATTGAAAAATGGCTTGGTTATTGAGTCTGATCCTCGGCTGACCGCCTGTTAGATCCACCGCAATTTTCCGCATTCCGAAGTAGCTGCCCACCACATCGACCAACTTTTCGCCATCAGTCAGTTCAACTTTCAAGTCATACAAAAAGGGCGAATCGGGACTCCACAATTTTTGATCTGAAATTTGAATATCAACCACTTCATTCGGACGAACATCCGTCCTGAAGGCAATTCGTTTATCGCCATCGAACACCTCGATTTTGGCTTTGGATCTTGTTTCTGCCGTCTCGGACACGACCCGAATGCTTACTTTCTGCAAATCAATAGATGGCGTTACCACAAGCTTATCGATGTAAACTGGTGAAACGGCTTCAATCCAAACGGTTTGCCAAATGCCGGTAACCGGAGTGTACCAAATTATCTTTTCTCCAATTTTTTGCTTTCCGTGCGGATAGCCACCAAATTCCTGATAGTCTTGAACAAAAACTTCCAGTTCCTGTTCGTCTTTACCGGTATCCAACGCCGAACTAATGTCCAGCACAAAGGGGTCAAAGCCTCCAAGGTGTCCGCCCACTTCCCGTCCGTTCAAATACACTTTACATTTCCAGTCAACTGCCCCGAAATGAAGCAATACTGTTTTGTTTTTCATGGAAGCGGGCAGCGAAAAGCTACGGTGATAAAGAAATATTCTCCCTTTATTGTCGTCGTGGCGGGTATCCATTATTCCCGACAAGGCTGATTCCATCGGAAAGGGTACCAAAATTTTCTTCCCAAATTTCTGATTTGCCGTATAAGCCATGTCCTTCACGAGTTCAAAGTCCCAAAGTCCGTTCAAATTCATCCAGTTGTCGCGCACCATCTGCGGACGAGGATATTCGGGCAAGGGTTCCTTCGGATCGAGCTGGTCTGCCCACGGAGTCATAATCCGGGCCTTCTGAGCTTCCCAGGTTTGAGCAAACGTTGAGCAGAAGCTGAAGCACAGGGCCACAATAGCTATTAGATAGTTCTTTTTCATTGGTTTATGGTTTCTGGTTTAACGTTGCTGATTTTCCGTCTAACCTGCCTTCGAGCATTTTTATAAAATAGCCTCCCACAACCGAACGAGCCTGAAAACCCCGTTGCCTTTCCCTGTCAGTAAACACCCAATCCGACATGGGTACCCGATCGGTCGTTTCGTTCATAAAGCGGTGTATCGGAGCAATAAATCTTTCAAATGTTGGCTTGTCATTGGCCAAGGTAGCCGTCCAAATAATCCAGTCTGTTTTGGTATAAGCTTCTCGATTATCAAGCGGAAGACCGTATTTGTTTTGTTTGCCCAGGTAGTATTGAATTTCCCTGGGAGCAATGTCATCCGGAAAGATACTCAAGTCCATCAACTTATCCCACACCAGGTTATACTTCTGGCTCCAGGTTCCGGGTTTATCAAATGTGAGGCGATAATGATCGCCATCGTTGGCCATACGCTCCCATTTCCCGGCCATTTCTCTGGCTATATTCCTGTATTTTTCAGCTACTGCTTTTAAACCTTGCATTTCAGCCAGATAAGCATACGATGCAACGGCCAAGCTAGCTTTAATAGAAAGGTTTGTGTTATGTGCAAAGTGTCCGGCAAAATCGTCGGTGCAAAGTTGATTCTCCGGATCGAGTCCGTTTTCCACCAAATAATCCGTCCAGGTCGAAAGCACATGCCAGTGCCGGGCGCCATACCCTGCATTTCCGTCGCGGGCCGCAATGGCCGCCGCCAAAATCAACATGTTTCCACTTTCTTCAACCGGCATATCGCCACCATAGGTTTGCCCGTTGGCCAGCGGATAGGTGCCTACATCGTGTGCCGCAAACGGTTTCGTCCATTTTCCACTTTCGCTGTAATAAAAAATGGCATTCATCATCCCTTTAACCAGTTCGGGATTATACAATAAAAACAAAGGAGCTGATGGGTAGCTAATATCGACGGTACCAATTGACCCGTTGCTGAAATTTTCTTTCGACAGAAACAATAAATCGCCATTGGGCGCTTCAACCAGTTTATGCGCAGCAATGGCCTGCCGATAAGCCAAGGCACAAAGTTCGGCATATTCCCTCCCGCCAGCTGCCGTAGCCTGATCCATCATTTCCTGATCGAATCGGGTGCATCTCTCCAATAAGCCGGCATAGTCCGAATCCGCTTTTTTAAACTGCTCTTCGATGCGTTGATTGTTGTCCCGGTTCCAATAGGGGCGCAAGTTTGTCCCAAAATATTGAACCGGGTGAATGTCGTCGTAGCCAAGCATCAACTTTCCGGAAGCCGAGTTTAGCGTTCCTAACCGAAAATGAAGCGCCAATGCACCATTATCGCATTTGGTGCTTCGGTTTTTAGTTCCGTTTCTTGCAAAGCTACTCCGAAGGATCAATTCATCGCCGACGTTAGCGGCTGCCTTTGTGGCATCTGCCACCAAGTAGAGATAGCCCCAGTCAATCCGCAAGTCGTCGCCCCGTTTGGCCAATATCTCTTGCGATCGGCTTCCCGTTTTCAGGTAGGTCAAACCATCCTTCTCGAAACTCCAGGCTTCGCTTTCCTGGCTTGGTTGATCGACTGCCCAAAGTGGCGAAGCTTCAAAATACAGTTGAATGTCGTGCTTTTTGCCATCGATGGCATTCACCTCGTACGAAAGGTAATTGACCGGACGCGAAACCAATTCCAAATCTTCGAGCAACAAGGGGGCGGTAAATGTGAGTTTCAACTCAACCGGCCCGCAGGCAAACACGTATCGTGTTTGAGTGGCTTGTACATCAACAGCTGTTTGCATTGCTGTTTCATTGAAGTTCTTCTCAGAATCTTTTTCCACCAGCAAACCAAAATCAAGCAATCCATTGCCAACCCGGTTGTAGCAATAGCCCGCAATGAGGTTCTCCCCCTTTTTCAGCGAAGCAAGCACCTCATCCGTCAACTTAATCCGCACGTTCTTTTTGCATTCGTTCCCGGTATTCACCACTTCAATCCCATTGATATAAATAATGGCATCGTCGTCGTGCGAATACTCCAGGTAAACAGATTTACCCTTATAATTTTCGTCGAGTTTTATTGTCCGCCTCACCCAAATAGATTTGTCGTCCCAGTTGGTCCGGGCGGTAGATTCGTTGCTCGTGGTGCCAAAAGCACCTTTGCCCGACTTCCAAGCCGAGTCGTTAAAGCCGGGTTGAAACCAATCTGCATCCGGTTTGTCTGTGAGGTACTTTGCGTCCCAGGCCGACTGCAAAGAAGTTCTTGCAAGGGTCATCAATTCAACTTCTTCAGTTCCCATGAACCGGTAAAACTGCTTATCCACTTTGATCACTCCCAGCAGCGGAAATTTCTTGCCGGTCCAGTGCTTTACCTGCTCATCGTACAATTTATCGGAAAACGACCATCCGCTCGTATAAGGGTCAATGGTGATTAAGGGGTAAGCCGGTGGCCGGAGGGAGTTCGGCGAAGCCGGTTTAATTGTTTGTGAAAAACCGCTGATCGACAACAGCAGGCATACCATCAAAGTGGAAATCAATTTCGTCATCGCTTTTGTTTAAGGTAATTTTTTTGTTTGTGATTATTTTGAATCAGGAATGAGCTGCATCAGCGCCGGGCAGGCGCTCGCATCATAGACTTCGATCGGTCCGACTGGGCAAGAACGACCGAAATCTTTAAATGTCAGGTTCCTTTTTTTGTCCCGGTTTGCCCAGGCATGGTTAATGTTCTTCCGTATCCAGGCGAGGTATTGGGCTTGATTACAGTTGATGAGTCCGGCAATGTACTGGGCAAAAATGGCCGCATAAATTCCCTGTTCAATTCCATTCTCGACGGGCAAAAAACCGGATTCATCGCACATTTCATCTTTTACATAATCAGCTGCCAGAACCGCCTCATTCAAATAATCCTGCTTTCCTGTAATCTGATACAAAATAACTCCCGACCCAATGCAGGTAGCTTGGTTATACAAGTGCATCTTCCAGGCGGGCTGCCCATCGCCATGTTTCGAGTCGGCCACTGCCCCGGTCAATTTATTTAACAAATTGTTGTTCGCCCAGCTGTAAATCTCCAACGATTTATCGAGGTAGTCCTTTCCCCCGGTGATTTGATAGAGAAGTGCAGCCGCAATCACCGTGGGGTAATTAATACAAGCCATTTTGCCTTTCCATTCGTCCCGCTTCCATCCCCAGCGCATGCCGCCTTTTTCGCGGTCGTACGAGCCGCGTTCGTCAATTCCCTCGGCACCGTACCAAACCCGGTCGAACCCAGAAATGGCCAAGTCCAGGTAATGCCTCTCCCCTGTTAGCTGGTGCGCCCGGCAAAGCGAGATAACCCACCACATCATGTCGTCGTAAATAAACCATTCGGTGGTGTTGTTCCAATTAAAATTGTCGTACTGCCCGCAAGCACCTTCGTAAATTTCGTGTACCCGCTTTAGGTAAACGGGGTCATGGGTACGCTGGTACGCATTCATCGCCATATCCCAAAAAATGGCCTGGGTCCAAATGGCAGCCCGCCCGTCTTTATCAGACCAGGCGTTGTAAACTTGCGTATTTTGATTAAAAAAGGCTTGATGAAAAGCATCCATCGCCTTGCGGGCATCCTGGTTTGTGAATTCTTTTACTTTCGGGTGGCGTACCTTTTGTCCTCCATAAACATGACTAACCAAAGCACTGAACAACAGTGCAAAAAATATGTACCTCATGTAACCTGTAAATTAATACTAAATGCAACGGCTGTAAAAGTCACAGCTGCTGACCCAGTTATTCAACATCAGTTTACAAAAAAGAACGGGATGACTTGGAAATTAGAAGGAAAACATATTCAACAATTCAATATACCACAAAAGCTTCAGCAGCGTTGAGCCGTTCCGGGCCAAGTGCTATTTTATTGTGAAAGAACTGTTGAAGAAAAAAGAAAATCAAGTGGCGGCAAGATAGAAAAAAATAAATACAGAATGCCGAACGATAAATAATTTATAAGGATACAAATAGAATATTAAAAGAAAGTATCTTCCTTCATTAGAAAACTACGTGTCAACACAAGGATAAAATTAACTGAAAATAAATACGTTACACATACACGTTAATAAAAGTGAAATTTTTCGTTGATTCGTGTGAGTACCACCCCCGAAGATACTGTATAAGCAAAAGAAGCGAAAAAGAACTGACTTGGAAATTAGTTGGCTTAACCCACTAAATTAATCGAATCGACTAACTTAAACCAAATTTATGAGAAAAAACGATTCTATCTGTCCTATTATCAATCCCTATTTTCAATACCAAATTCGTGGAAATTTTTTTCTACCAAAAAAGTCATCCAGCTACCTGTTAATACACAAAAGCTAGCTGGTATCGGCATTTTTAAAATCATTAACCTAAACGATGGTCATTAGATGAAAAAAAATTACATTAAAAGCAGGAAAGGCACAATCCTAACCTTAACTGCATTCGTATGTCTGTTGATAATGAGCTGTCAGGACGGCAACACGACCGTGAACGTGGAAGAACTCAACAAATCAACGGCAGCTCCTTACGACCCCAACTCGTCGGTCGAAATTACCAGCTTCCTGCCCGAAAGTGGCGGCGTTGGTCAACGATTGGTTATTTACGGTAAAAACTTTGGCAACGACCCTTCGCTTATCCACGTATTCATCGGTGGCATCGAGGCTGTGGTTGTGGGGGTTGAAGGCGAAAGCCTCTACTGTTTGGTACCAGGCAAAGCCTATACCGGCGAAATTGAAATTTATATTGATGATGCAAGCGAACCAAATGCCGTAGCAGAAACGGTGTTCGATTACCAGCGAAAAGTGGTTGTGAGTACCCTTTGCGGCTACAAAAACGAACGCGACGACCAAGGCTGGATCGATGGTAAATTCGATAAAGTTGCCGGCTTCCGCGAATCCAGTTACATGGCCATTGACCCCTTAAACCCGAAGCATGTTTATATTGCTTACGACTTTGGGCCGGGTATTTACTTAATGAACATGGAAGACAGTACCGTTACGCAGCACATGACCTCGGCGGCCGGAAATATGAACCGCCTGCGCAGCGTGGAATTTACCAAAGATGGCAACTACATGGTGGTGACCAACGACCAGTGGGACGTAAACGGGATTAGTTCGGCCATTATGTCGCGCACAAACAATTTTAAGGATCCGCAAACACTCACCACGTCAAGGGCATGCAACGGCGCGTCCATGCACCCGGTCAATGGCGAGATGTATTTAAACGGCTACGAAAAAGGGGAATTTTACCGGTACGACATCGAAAACTCCAAACCGATAGTTGGCGCTTCGGGCCTCGCGCCCAATGCCTGGGAAACGCTTTTTCTGATACAGGACAACGGTTGGGAATTTCGTATCCACATCCACCCTACCGGGAATTATGCTTACATCGTTGTAGTCAATAAGCACTATATTTTACGAACCGACTATAATTGGGATACCAAGCGATTTACCCAACCTTACCTGATTTGCGGCGAACCAGGTGCGAACGCATGGGTTGACGGGGTTGGCTCAAAAGCAAGACTTAACAGTCCTTATCAAGGGGTATTTGTAAAAAATCCAAACTACGCCGGAACCAATGATGAATATGATTTTTACTTTACCGAGCGCGACAATCATGATATTCGGATATTGACCCCGCAAGGAAAAGTAACCACTTTTGCCGGGAGAGGTAGTTCCAGTATCAACTCAAACCCCTATGGTTATATTGATGGGGATCTGCGCCTGGAAGCCCGTTTCGACCAGCCTTCCGGCATTGTTTACGTTGAAAGTGAGGAGGCCTTTTACATTATGGACCGGGAAAACCGCCGAATGCGGAAAATAGCGCTGGAACAGTAGTCAAACCAACTAAAAACAACCAGATTTTATGAACAAATATATGATATGCTGCTTGTTATTCTTCGGCCTGTCGCTGGGCGCCTTCGCCCAAAAAACAGTAGAGATAACAGGTATAGTAACCGACACCCAAAAAGAACCCCTGGTTGGGGTAAGTATTTATGTGATAGAGGTTCCCGGCTTGGGTACCATTACCGACATCAATGGTCAATACAAAATAAAAATTCCGGAATACCAGCGACTTACATTTTCGTACATTGGGTACAACAAAGTTGAAATACAGATTAAAGACCAACGTGTTGTAAACATCGAATTGGAAGAATCGGAAAACAGCCTGCTTGACGATGTGGTGGTAACTGGTACAGGGGTGCAGAAAAAACTAACGGTGACCGGGGCAATTACCACCATCGACACCAAAGATTTAGCTTCTTCTCCCTCATCAAGTATTACCAATGCATTGGCCGGAAATGTGGCCGGTATTATGGCCATGACTAACTCCGGGCAACCCGGCAAAAACACCTCAACCTTCTGGATTCGGGGTATTTCAACCTTTGGTGCCAGCTCTGGAGCCTATGTATTGGTTGACGGGTTTGAACGTGATCTGAATGACATCAACCCCGAAGATATTGAATCGTTCTCGGTACTCAAAGATGCCTCAGCAACAGCTATCTATGGTTCAAAAGGTGCCAACGGGGTGGTACTGATTACCACCAAACGGGGGAATGCCGGCAAGGTAAATATTGAAGCCAAGGTTGAAACCTCGTACAACACCCGGACGATTACTCCGGAATTTGTTGACGGAATGAGCTACGCCAACTTGTTAAACGAATCACGTATTACCCGTAACCAGGCAGCCATGTACCAGCCCGAAGAACTGGAAATATTGCGGCTGGGCTTAGATCCCGATTTGTACCCGAACGTGGATTGGAAGGATTTGCTGCTGAGGGATGGCGCCATGAGCTACCGGGCAAACCTCAACATCAACGGTGGGGGCCAAACAGCTCGTTACTACGTATCAGCTAGTTATCTTCGCGAAGACGGAATGTACAAAACCGACCAATCGCTTAAAAACGATTACAACACCAACGCCATTTACGAACGTTGGAACTATCGGTTGAATACGGACATGGACATTACCAAAACCACCTTGCTCAAAGTGGGGGTTTCGGGTTCCTTGGCCAAGCGGAACAGCCCGGGGCTTGGTGACAGTTATGTGTGGGACAGCCTTTTTGGCTACTCGCCTATCAGCACGCCAGTCTTGTATTCAAATGGCTATGTACCGGCGCTTGGTACAGGCAACCGGACCAACCCCTGGGTGTCGTCAACCCAAACGGGTTTTAACGAGAACTGGGAAAACAAAATCCAAACCAACGTTTCGTTGGAACAGAACTTCGATTTTATTACCAAGGGACTTCGCTTTACCGGCCGCTTTGGCTACGACACCAACAACTACAACAACATTGAGCGGCGCAAATGGCCCGAGCAGTGGAAAGCTGAACGGGCAAGAAATTCCGAAGGCGAATTGGTTTTCACCCATATAGCCAACCCACAGGTAATGACCCAAACCAGCGGCTCCTCGGGCGACCGCAGGGAGTTCTTGGACTTGATGTTCAATTGGGATCGCACGGAGAAGGAACACCACTTTAGCGCTACGGCAAAATATACCCAGGACGCCTTTATTAAAACCCAGGATTTGGGTACCGACATTAAAAACGGGGTAGCCCAACGCAATCTGGGCTTTGCCGGTCGCGTAGCTTACAACTGGAAACTTCGTTATTTCGGCGATTTTAACTTTGGTTACACCGGTTCCGAAAATTTTGCACGGGGTAAGCAGTTTGGCTTCTTTCCAGCCTATTCGTTTGCCTGGAACATGGCCGAAGAAAAATTCATTAAAGATAACCTGAAGTGGGTGAACATGTTTAAAATCCGTTATTCACACGGAAAAGTCGGGAACGATGATTTGGGCGGCGAACGTTTCCCTTACCTTTATACGATTGACAATATCCACTATTGGGATGCCGAAGGTGACCCAGTTTACTTCCCTGGCTATTCATGGTCCGACTACAACTTCACCAACAATTTTGATGGCTTGGGCTTTCAGCAAGTTGCTTCCACAAACGTAACCTGGGAGGTAGCCACTAAAAGCGACATCGGTTTGGATATTGCCTTGTTTGATAATAAATTGAATGCCAATATCGACTATTTTGACGAAAAACGCGAAGGGATTTATATGACCCGTAACTATTTGCCAATTATGGTGGGTCTGGAAAGTAGCCCTAAGGCCAACGTTGGTGCCGTGAGTTCCGAAGGCTTTGATGGCCGCGTAGAATACAAAGAAAAAGTGGGGGCTGTCAACCTGACCGTTCGGGGAAATATCACCTATAGTAAAAATGAGATATTGGAAGCCGACGAAGAAAACAACGTCTATCCCTATCAAATGAGAAAAGGCTACCGGGTGAACCAAAACAAGGGGCTTATTTCCTTAGGCTTGTTCACCGATTACGATGATATCCGCAACAGTCCGGTGCAGCAATTCGGAACCTACCAACCCGGTGACATTAAGTATAAAGACGTGAATGGCGACGGTGTCATCAACGACGGTGATATTGTGGCCGTTGGATCAACCAGCACCCCGAACCTGGTTTATGGGGCTGGCATCTCCGGCTCATGGAAGGGACTCGATGTAAACGTTCATTTCCAAGGGGCAGGTAAATCGTCGTTTTTTATCGGTGGTAAAACCGTTTATGCCTTTAGCGAAAGCGACTGGGGCGTTCCGCTGAAAGACATGATGGCGGGTGACCGCTGGATTTCGGCCGACATTTCGGGCGATGCCGCCACCGAAAATCCCAATGCTGCCTACCCGCGTTTGAGCTATGGCGGAAATGCCAACAACTATCGGGCATCGACCTACTGGTTGCGTAACGGCGCTTACGTACGCTTAAAAACCGTCGATATCGGCTATACGCTTCCCAAAAAAGTGGTGAACAAAATCAAGTGTAACAACATGCGTATTTTTGTCATCGGAACCAATTTGCTCACTTTCTCCGACTTCAAACTATGGGATCCCGAACTTGCCAGTAGAAACGGCGAAGCATACCCCCTGGCGAAATCATTTACAATTGGCCTAAACGTGAACCTCTAAAAACCGACTTCGATGAAAAAAGATATAAAAAAGACGATCGCCCGCCTGTTTCTGTTCCTAATCGGTGCAGCGGCCATTTCTTCCTGCTCCGACTACCTGGACTCGGGCGAGTACTTTAAAGACAGGATGAACATTGATCTGGTATTCTCCAGCAAAGCGTATTCGGAAGAGTGGTTGGCCCACACCTATTCCGATTTAACCAACGAATGTGCCGATGTGGCTAGCAAGGGAAATACCCCGCACTGCTTTGCCGACGATATGTACTATGGCGACCGCGATGGCGACTACGACATCAAAGACATTAGTGCCCTGTCGTACAACGAGTTTCATACCGGTTCATTCGACGAAAACACCAAGCAGGATACCTGGTCCCAGTGCTATCAAGGCATTCGCAATGCCACCACCTTTATCCAGAATATCGACCTCAATAAAGAGATGACCGAGACTGAAATTGCCGACTATAAAGCGCAAGCCCGCTTTGTTCGGGCTTATTTCTACTGGCTGCTTCTGCGAAAATACGGCCCTATCCCCTTGCTTCCTGAAGAAGGAATCGATTACACCAAAAGCTACGAAGACATCGCCCTACCCCGCTCTAGTTATGAGGAATGTGCGGATTACATTGCCGGCGAACTGGCCTTAGCCGCGAAAGACCTGAGCCTGAGCCGCGACCGTTTGTCGATTGCCCGTCCGACCAAAGGGGCTGCACTGGCTGCACGGGCAAAAGTATTGCTATACGCTGCCAGCCCACTTGCCAACGGGAATACCGATGCCTATGCCATGGAACTGGTGGATAAAGAAGGCCGTCAACTTTTATCGACCACTTACGACGAAGAAAAATGGGCCAAAGCGGCCGCTGCCGCCAAAGATGTGATGGAGCTTGGTGTTTATGAATTATATACCACCAACCTGCGGACAACCGGAACCTCATCATACCCGGCCACCATTGTTCCGCCCACCGATGCCGACTTCTCGGACAAAAACTGGCCGGACGGCTGGAAGGACATTGACCCTTTTGAATCCTACCGTTCAATTTTTAACGGAACTATTGGCGCCGACAACCCTGAGCTAATCTTTACCAGAGGAAACAACGGGGGCGAATCCGTACGAGCAATGGCCATTCACCAACTGCCCCGCATTGCCAACGGTTGGAACACCCACGGACTGACCCAAAAACAATGTGATGCCTATTACATGAATGATGGAAGCGACTGTCCCGGGAAAGACAAAGAAATTGGGCGGGGCAACGGAAGCAGCCGCCTGACAGGATATGTGAGTCAGGACGATGTGAACAATGGTCTGTACAAACCTCTCCTGGCCAACGTATCGTTGCAGTATGCCAACCGCGAACCGCGTTTTTACGCATCGGTAGCCTATAATGGCAGTATGTGGCACCTGGAAAACGAAACGGAAAACAGCAACAAAGAAAAGCAGGTTTTCTATTACCGCGGCGATGGCAACGGCTACACCAACACCATGTTCTGGCTCCGTACAGGTATCGGGGTGATGAAATTCATTCACCCCCGCGACACCTACCGTAATGGGAACGCCGAATTGGTTGTGCAGAAACTGGAACCGGCCATCCGCTATGCGGAAGTGTTGTTGATTTATGCCGAGGCATTAAATGAATTGACCGGAAATTACAGCATCCCGTCGTGGGACGGCACAACCACCTATTCCATCAGCCGCGATGTAAGCGAGATGGAAAAAGGGATTCGCCCAATCCGTATCCGGGCCGGTGTACCCGACTATACCGCTGATGTTTATGCCGATCAAGACCTTTTCCGAACAAAATTGAAACGCGAACGCCAAATTGAACTGATGGGCGAAGGCCACCGCTACTACGACCTAAGACGTTGGAAAGACGCACCTGTTGAAGAATCACTGCCTATTTATGGCTGCAACGTACTGATGACAAGCGGACAACGGGATTTGTTCCACACCCCGATCAACGAGTTTGCGCTTCAGTCCACCTTCTCGCGCAAAATGTGGTTTTGGCCAATCAGTCATAACGAACTAAAACGCAACAACAAACTGACTCAAAACCCGGGATGGACTTATAACGACTAATTTAAAGACAAAAGCATATGAAAAAAATAAAATATATCCTGCTGTTTGCTTGCGCGGGGCTGCTTCTTTTCAGCTCGTGTCACGAAGAATGGACAGGCGAACAATACAAGCGTTTGGTGTCGTTTAAGGCGCCACTGAACGACGACGGGGTTACCGCCATTTATGTCCGCTACAAAGGAACTGAAAGCACACAATACCAACTCCCGGTCATTGTGAGTGGATCGACAACCAACGACCAGAACCTGACCGTAAAAGTGGCTGTTGACCCGGATACCCTGGCCACCCTGAACATTGAACAATTCCAAAGCCGCACCGAATTGTTTTTCGAAGAATTGGGAAGCGAGTACTTTACCATGCCCGAAACGGTAAACATCAAGGCTGGTGAAGATATTGGTTTGCTGAACATTGATTTCACGTTGGACGATATTGATCTGGTTGACAAATGGATGTTGCCCTTAACCATTGTTGATGATGCTTCGGGCAGCTATGTGGTTAACCCTCGCAAAAACTACAAGAAGGCCTTGCTGCAAATCATGCCTTTTAACGACTACTCCGGTATCTACAGCGGTACAGCGTTAAAGACCTACTTCAAGGGCTATGAAAACGATCCGGCTATTGTTAAAAGTGAAATAACCGTCAATGTGGTCGATGATAATTCGGTATTCTTTTATGCCGGAACAATTGACGAAAAGAACACCGACCGGGCTAAATACAAAATAAAAGCCACATTTGATAAGGAAAGCCGAAAAGTAAGCCTCACCTCGGATAATCCCGACATAAACCTTCAGGTAAACGGCATCGCACTCTTTTCTATTGAAGAAGAGATGGACGCCACCCGCCCCTATCTGTTGCACCGCTACATTACAATTACCGGGATCAATTACTACTTTACCGATTATACATCGGTTCCCGGCACCCCGATCGACTTTACCGTAACCGGCTCAATGATTCTGGAACGAAAAATTAACACGCAAATACCCGATGAGGATCAAGCCATTGAATGGTAATATAGACGCTTAGATAAAAAAACAGGATGTTGTCATTTTCGTGCAACATCCTGTTTTTTTTTGCTAAAACTTCACCAGAACCTTCATCACTTTTCCGGGGGATTCCGACCAAGCCTTCATGGCAGAAGGAGCCTCTTCGACGCTTACAATCTTCGATATCAACAGGTTGGTATCCGGCTTCTTTGCTTTCAAATACCGAATA
Organism: Mangrovibacterium sp.; assembly: GCA_047972415.1. Taxonomy (GTDB): domain Bacteria; phylum Bacteroidota; class Bacteroidia; order Bacteroidales; family Prolixibacteraceae; genus Mangrovibacterium. The sequence goes on along the minus strand of JBKEAN010000100.1, from coordinate 8,265 downwards.
ACAGCATCAAAATCAGAGGGATTGGCATTACGCGAACCCATAATCTCCAGTTCTTTTTGCACCCATAATTTGGTTTGAAAAGCCACTTCTGTGGCCGCGTAGCCAATGCAAACCACGCGACCGGCAAAGGCAACTTCGTCAATAGCTGCTTTGTAAGTCAGCGGGTTACCGGCCGCTTCAATAACAACCGTTGGTCCGTTTCCATTGGTAAGTACCTGCAATTCTTCGTGCAAATCACTTTCCTTTGAGTTGATCACCACATCGGCACCCAGTTGGTTGGCAATCGTTAGTTTGCTGTCGTCGATATCCACCGCGATAACCTGCGCACCACGCAGTTTGGCCCGGACAATGGCGCCGCTGCCGATCATGCCGCAACCAAACACCAGTACCGTATCGAGGTCGGTCACTTTACCGTTATCAATGGCGTGAAAACCAACGGTAAGCGGTTCCACCAGAGCTAGCTCAATTTCGCTGAGGGCCTCATCTGCTAAAACCTTTTGCCAGGGAACAGCGATATACTCGGCCATCGCACCATCGCGCTGAACGCCCAACGTTTGGTTGTAGCGGCAGGCATTAAAGCGCTTTTGCTTGCACGAAGTACATTGACCGCAATTGGTGTAAGGCACCACGGTCACCGACTGTCCGATGCTGAAACCAGCCGGAACACCGGCACCAATCGCCTCCACAACGGCCGAAATCTCGTGGCCTGGAATGCGCGGGTACTGCACCAGCGGGTTTTTGCCCAGGTAGGTACTCAGATCGGATCCGCAAAAACCCACGTAGTTTATTTTCAACAATACATCGCCGGCCCCCATTTGGGGTTTTTCGCGTTCAACAAGGCGCATGACCCCGGCTTGATTTATTTCTATTGCCTTCATTTTATGCTGTTTTTTTAAGTTGATACGTTTGAATTGCATTTTTGCTGAAAATCAGCTCTTGTTCGTAATGGCTCAAAGTAGCCAGTTGCTTTTTCACCAGCGACAGCCAAGCGCTGTATTCCGTTGCTACCAGGCAAACCGGCCAGTCGGAGCCAAAGAGCAAGCGCTGCGGCCCAAAGGCTTCGAGTACCACGTCAAAATATGGCTGAAGCTGTTCGGAAGTCCAGGTTTTATAGTCGGCTTCGGTAACCATCCCACTCAGTTTGCAGCATACATTGGAACGCTTGGCCAGCTCACGAATGTTTCTTTCCCAAGGCTGGAGTGTACCTGCTTTGATCTGCGGTTTCGCTATATGGTCGAGTACAAACACTTGGTTGGGGTGACGATCGACAAAGCGAATGGTGTTCGGTAATTGTCGTTCAAAAATCAACAGGTCGTAAACCAGGTTGAAGTCCTTCAACCTTGAAATTCCACGATCGAAATCGTCCCTCAACAGAAATTCCGGATCGGGTTCGCCCTGCACTACGTGGCGCACACCTTTGAGCCATGGATTTGACACATACTGTGCCAATACATCTGAAATTTCCACGGAAGCCAATGGTAACCAAGCAACGACGCCGTACATGAATGTATTTTCGGCGGCCAGGTGGAGCAGCCAATCCGTTTCTTCAAGGGTTTGGCGGGCTTGCACACTGATCACCCCCTGAACATCGGCAGCACTGAGCGTTTGTTGCAAATCAGAGGGCAAAAAGCTGCGCCGGATAGTGGCCATTTCGTCGTCAATCCAATCAAATTCAACCGGATTGTATTGCCAATAATGGTGGTGGGTATCTATAATCATGAAACAGTTGTCTTTATTCGTTTCCAGTTCATTGTTCCTCCCCCGCGGGGTGGTCAGGAGCGACTCTTCTCTCAAAGGTAAGAATAAGCGGCGTCGATGACTCCTTCAGCTTTGAGCTGCTGCCAAAATGCAGCCGGGAACTCTCCTTCCAACACCTGTTTGTTGTGTCGCATGCGCTCGGGCTTACTGGGGTTTAGGGCCAGCGCAGCAATTTGAGGGGCGGAGTACGCAAATTTTAAGCAGGCGTCGCCCGGTTCGACCCTAAACTTGCTGCAAACTTGAAAAAACCTTGCCCTCCAGGCAAACAGATGCTGGTCGGCCGGATTAGCCTCCGACACCACCCGGTAATCGAAATAAGGGCCACCGGTTAAAAAACCGGCATTAAAAATGGCCGAATTGATGACGCCCACCCCATCTTCTCCAAGCTTTTTTAGAAAATCGAGAATGCCCGTCGGATGGTGGTAAATGGTGAACTTGTTGGCCAGCATCACCCAGTCGAATTTCACCTGTTCGTACAATTCGCGAATAACCAGCCAGTCTTTGGATCCAATGCCGACGGCTTTGACTTCGCCTTTTTCTTTCAGTTCAAACAAAGCCTTGTAGGCTCCAAAAATATCTGCCAGACGTTTTTCACGATCTGCCATATCTGTTGCCGCCGCCAGGTACTCGTCGGGGTCGTGTACCGACACCACATCGGGACGGTACTTGCCACCAAGCAGTTGGCAGCCTTGCTCCCAGCATTCCAATATGCCGGAATAGCTAATTTTTTGCACGGCATCAAACTTTAGCTTTGCCCAAGCACCCGGCTCAAACGTGGGTTCGGCTGTTTGCAGCGGCACCCGGTACCAGCCCAACTTATTGCTAATGCTTATTTGTGAAGGCTGAATACCGAGCGTATGCAAACCCTGACCGATAACTTCGAGTGCAAGTCCGGCACCATATTTCCCGGCACTGTCGATCATTACTTTTCCGTCTGAAACACGAAACCATTCCTGCATCAGCGCAAGCTTTTCGTCCATAGACAGCTCGCGGTACAGGTTGCCGAGGTAACTTGTCCCGTAAATAATTGGCGGAACCGAAAGGCCGGTTTTTCCGAATTGGCGATATTCCATTCTTGTGTAAATTTCTTTTTTTAACGCCCGACAGTCGAGCCTATGAACAAAATCGACAACACAGCTAGTCCCTATCGGTAAACTGATCGTCACTTTCCCGACTAAAATTAATAGAAAATGCTATTGAAGCCTATTTGTTTGAAAAAACGCCGGAAAAATTTAACCGAGTTCAAAAAAAGGCGGCTGAGGTGAATTCAGCCGCCTTTCCCATTTACCCGGTCAATTTAATATCCGGGGTTCTGGTAATACGCTCCACCATCCTGCAGGGTTGCGGTAAAGGTGGTTGATATCGGCCTCAGCGCGTATTCCGACTTAAAATACTGAGCTAAATCAGGGTGGGTTTCGGTCAAATAATCAGAATCTTTGAACATTCCCGTACGCTTCAGGTCGTAGAAACGACAGTATTCGCCGCATAACTCTCGGGCACGCTCATCCAGTACAGTCCGGACAGTCACCGCTCCGGTTAACAGGTTGGCACCCGCACGCTGCCGGATACGATTGATGTAGCCAAGAGCCGACGAAGCACCGTTGACATATATATCTGCCTCGGCAGCAATCAGGTAAACCTCGGCCATACGCATCATAAAGGTTGCATTCAGATTACCATTCCTTCGCTGAGCGGCGTTGGCTACGTAGTAATTACTGCTGTTGTGCTTTGTTAATGAGGGATAAAAGAAGTTGAACAAGTTTTCCGATGTTCCATCTGCGGTATAGCCTTCAGAAGGGTTTGTATAGGAATAGGTCAGGTTGATGTTCTTTTTTGTGTCGTTATAAATATCCCGATAATCAATTACCAGGTACGGCTGACTAAGTTTTTGAGCCAGTTCTGTTTGGTAATCCTCATCCTGGGGCATAATAATTTTGATGGCCAAATCGCCAAGCGCGAGAGACTGCCCCTGAACAGAACTTTCGCGATCAAATTTCCGAACAGAGCCATCGTCCCAGGTATAGGCCTGATTTGCATTCCATTCTGTTTGAAAAGATTGATGAAAGCGCGGATCGAGTGAGCCATCGGATTGCACATACAAACTGAGCAAGTGCTGGGTTGGCATAAAAATGCCTGATTGATTTCCACCCCATTGCAACCGGGCTTCCTGATTATCAACTCGAGCTCCAAAGTTGGTCACCCGACAATAAAAATACTCATTGTTCCGGTTTAAGCGGTAATTCCCGTTACTTGAACCGTGCCCTGTAGCACCAGCAAACCACCGGTGTTTCCATAAAGCTTCTTTGTTTGCCCAATTGTTTGATTCTTTAAAAACATCCTCATACGACGAATATAAATGTGCATTAAACTGGGTACCTCCTGCTTCTGCATCTTGAATCAATAGTTTCGCATATTCCAATGCCTTTGAGGCATATTCTTTGGTATCGTCGTATTCAACTGTTTGCAAACAAGCTTTTGCTAAAAATCCCAAGGCCGCCTTTTTGGTTGGCAAGGTCGTGGTGTTATCATCACCAACTGGCAGCCATTTGTATGCAAACTCAAGGTCTGGAATAATGACTTCTTTATAGACGGTCAACGGATCGGTTCGCTCGGGATGAAAATTGATACCTGTTGCCGGTTCTGTGATCACGGTAAGCCCTCCAAACTGCTCAACCGCATTGAAATAGTAAATAGCCCGCATAAAGTAAGCCTGGGCAACCATTGCATTTCTCTCGGCCTCGGTTGCATAAGGAGGAAGGCCAGCCAAAGCAATGGCATTGTTGCAGGAGCCAATCCCATCGTAGGTTCCGTTCCACCAACTATTCGTGTACGTTGTGTTGGGCGAGGCACCTGCAAAAAACCAAAACCATTGTGTATAAGAGCTGGATTTATTGGCCTGATAAGTCCACAAATCGGTATCGCCCTCAGTTAGCGCCATCCACATATCGGTACCATACAGATACCGTTCCATGGAAAAATAGCATTGGTTAATTAAAGCTTCGTAGCCATCAGTGGTCGAGGCTGCTGTCTCCATGGTAAAACCACCAGGATTTTCTTCGTCAAGCGAACAAGCAAACAAGCTGCTTGTCAGGAGAATTGCCGATAATATTTTGATTTTAATTCTGTTTTTCATATCAGATTACCTTAATAAAATTAGAATGTAACATTTACACCAAATACAAATTGTTTGTAAAGCGGGAAAGAGTCGGAGCCATTGGTTTCTGGGTCTGTTCCTTTAAGCTGCTCATCTTTGACATACAGGAATGGATTATATGCCGTCGCATAAACGCGGCACTTTGACATTAAAACAAGATTGGACAGCCGTTGAGGTAAGGTGTATCCAAGTGTGATATTCTTCACTTTTATAAATGATCCATCCCTGAACCTTAAAGCACTCATCGTAATTTGCTCATTGCCGCTGCCCGGAACCGGATAGAACGCCTGCTGGTTGTCCTCGGTCCAGTAGTCGGCACCGGCAATCTGGTTGCTGGATCCTCCAGTTTTTGCGGTGTACCAGCCGATTAAGTCGCTTTCGATCGTTTGCCCGTATCGAGCCATGGCAAACACGCCTAAATCAAAATCTTTATACCTGAAGCTGTTGTTGAAACCAAGCACAAAGTCCGGATTTTCATGCCCCAACACCTGTTTGTCTTCAATGCTGTATTTATGAACACCGCCATCATTGGTACCATCGTCTGCCACATCGGCAACCGTTTCAATCTTAATCCACCCCGGTTTCACCCCGTAGGCCGCCAGATCGTCGGCTGATGTATTGCTTCCCCAAATACCGGCATATTCATAATCGTAAAAGGCACTCAGCGGTTCACCAACAAACAAATTTTCGGCAATCAAATCTCCGCTTGGCAGGGATTCAATTTTTTCTTCGCTGTAGGTAAGGGTCAAATTTGTATTCCACTCAAAATCTTTCGTTCTAACATTGTATGTATTAAGGCTTATCTCAAAGCCTTTGTTGCTGGTTTCCGCAATATTCTCCCAACTGACAAGCGGCGATCCCCAACCTGTGATTCCACTTGTAATCGGCATTGTCCTCTTAAATAGAATATCTTTGGTTTTTGTGCTAAACCAATCCATCGTCAACGCAATCCGATTATCAATAAAGCCAAAATCAAGTCCGACGTTTATGTTGTATGATTTCTCCCAGCCAAGCCCCGGGTTTCCGTAGGTTCCGGTGTATTGGGTAAAGGGAACAATTTCACCATTAACCGTTACCCCTGAAGAGGAATAGGCATAGGGCGTTGTGGACGTTTGATAGGCACCAACCCCTCCCGAGTTTCCGGTAATTCCATAGCCAACGCGCATTTTCAGGCTATTCATCCAATGTGAGGTGTTGGTCATAAAGCTTTCTTCAGAGACGCGCCAGGCAATCGCTGCTGCCGGAAAATAATCCCATTTTTTCCCTTCCGATAACCACGACACGCCATCCCACCGGTTGGATGCGGAAAATAGATATTTCCCTTTATATGAATAATTTAACCGGGCTGCAAAGGCCATTTTTTGTGTTTGTCCAAAATCAGATTCAACTCTGGCCGATGTTGCTGACAAGAGACGATAAAAAGTCCACGAATCCAGGTTTTGCCCGCTGCCGGCAGCTTTGTTTGTTTCCGACTGGTTTTTACTCCATGACGAAACCAACGTTGCGGTAATACTGTGATCCGTAGCCACAGTGGCGTTGTAGTTCAAAATGTTTTCCCAAGTGTATCCGTAGCTGTAAGAGTTTAGTATTTCAGCATGCGGGGTACCGGCATAAGTCGGACGGTTTGCATTGGCATGAGCACCCCAGTATTGCCCCAACCGGGAGTTTCCGAGTGTCCCGCTGATGACCGATTTCAAACTTAGTCCCTCCAAGAGGCTCAAATCCAAATAGGCGTTGGTATTGATGTACGTTGCACGGGTATTGTTTACAAACTGGTTTTCAATAAAGTCACCAAGCGGACTGTATTCATCTTGAGCAAATTCCCAGTTGATGTTTCCATTTGCATCGTAGGCATCGCCCAGAGGAAAGGAACTGATTGCCTTGGTGAATGTGTTATTTACCCCATTGTTTTGAAGGGAATAACTCAGGTTGGAAGTCAAGCCTATTTTTGCCCAGCTAAATATCTCCTGATCAATATTTAAGCGAACGGCATAGCGGTTCAGGTCCTCGTTGCTCAGCAAGCCTTCCTGCCGGGTATAGGTAATTGACGAAAACAACTTCGTTTTTTCGGTACCACTTGTAATTGAAAGGCTGTATTTCTGATCGGTTGCCACATTACCCGAGGCTTCGTCCACCCAATCAATCCACTTACCGTCGTTGTACGCTGCAAGCTTATCGGCATCGCTCAATATGGCAGACATGTCAGCCGGATATTGCCCGTTCAAATAGTTGTAAGCTTCGCGTTGATATTTTGTCCATTCATCGCCAACCATGCCATGAAAAAATTCGGGGGTCCCGCTAAAACCGTAATAGGCATCAAAATTAACAGTTGCCTTTCCGGTCTTCCCACGCTTTGTTGTTATAATGACTACGCCATTGGACCCAGCTGAGCCATATATTGCTGTCGATGAGGCATCCTTCAATACGTCAACGCTCTCAATATCCGACGGGTTTACCTGGCTGTAGCTACCCGGAATACCGTCTATAATGAATAATGGCTGATTGCTTCCATAGATTGAGCGGTTGCCGCGTAACAAAATGTCCACGTCTTTACCCACCTGCCCACTGGTTTTGATGATGTCCATCCCTGCCACCTTCCCCTGCAAGGCTTCCATGACGTTGCTTGTTGGCGAAATAACAATATCTTCGGTTTTAACCGAACTCACCGCACCGGTCAAGTCCTTCTTTTTTACGGTACCGTACCCAATCGCAACGACCTCTTCCAGTCCCACGGTTTCGTCTTCCATGACCACATTCAGGCTTTGCTGCCCGTTTACCGGTATCTCGGCCGTTTTCATCCCAATAAACGAAAACACCAAGACCCCGTTGGCGGGAACGTTGCCAATGGTGAATTTGCCGTCGAAATCGGTAATGGTGCCATTGTTGCTTCCTTTAACAACAACGGTTGCTCCGGGAACCGGGTCGCCCTGCGCCGAGCTAACTTTACCCGTCACTTTGGACAATTGTTGACTGCCCGCGCCAGAGCTGGCTTTACTATCTTCGTCTCTGGAAATGACGATTTGGCGGTCTGCGATGGTGTATTTCAAACCTGTTCCAGCCAACACTGTTTTTAAGGTTTCTCCGATAGACGAGTTGGACAACGACACATCAACCTTCTGCCCTTTATTTAATTGCTCGTAATTGAACAAAAAATAATAGTCTGTTTGATTTTCGATTTCTTCCAAAACCTTGATAATGTCAGCATTCTGCATACTCAGGTTCCGGACTGTCTTCTGTGAGTAGGATTCAACGGCCCAGCTTTGCATCGCGAGCAACAGAATCAACCCGAAAGTTAGTTTCATGATTCGTAATGATTTAAATAAAGCATGGATACACCATGCCTCGCATGATTG
>JBKEAN010000008.1:0-19177 GCA_047972415.1 Mangrovibacterium sp. | reverse complement strand
TCACTGGTACGGATACACCTGATTAGTTTGCTGGATGTATTCGAACTGTTGCGGAGTACTAAGCGTGAATACTTGAAAAAAACAGAGCAAACCGCCTCGTCATTGCAAACAAAACTTGCTTTTGCGAGGGGGTGACTTTTGAAAAGAAAATAAAAACAACTGACTATGAGGAATTTCAAAACCTAAATCCTCGAAATTTCAGATTAGTCGGATAATAGTGTCAGTCTATATGAAAACAGTGAAAAAGTACATGCGTTTTTTGGCGATACCCGTTTTTTTGTTGGCTTACACAAGCTGTACCGAACGGGTTGAGGTTGATTTGGAAGAAGCGGGAGATCCCCTTCTTGTCGTTTTCTCGGAAATGACCAACGAGGCCAAATCCCAGGTAGTCTATCTGACCCGTAGTTCGCCCTACTTCGAAAATGGCAAAACACCGGTGGTAACGGCAGCCTCTTTGTATCTATCCGATGGGACAAGCGAGATTGAACTGGAAGAAAATCCAGCGGAGTCGGGGATTTACAAAACGGCAGTCGATTATGCCTGTCTCCCCGGGAAAACCTATACATTAAGGATTGACAATGTGGATGTGAACGAAGATGGCCAGATGGAATCCTACACAGCCAGTAGTTCAACCTTAGCGGTATCTGCAGTGGAAAGCGTGGATGTGGTGTACAACAGCCGCTGGGATGGCTGGGAGGTTCAGCTTTACGCGCAAGATCCTGCTGAAGTTGATAATTACTACCTCTTCAAAGTTTCCAGAAATAACGAGCTTTACACCGACTCACTTCATAATTATTGGGTGACAGACGACCGCCTCTTTAACGGAAACCAGATAAACGGGCCAACCGTGCAGTATTTTGATGAAGAAAAAGACGAGCTGCTCGAAGATGGCGACCTGGTAACCCTGGAGATGTACGCCATTAGTAAGGCCTATTACGAATTTGTGGTCGGGGTGTTGGAGGAGGAAGGCACCAAAGTCCCCATCTTCAACGGCCCTTCGGCAAACCCCAAAGGGAATATTAGCAACGGGGCGCTTGGTTTCTTCTCGGTGCAGGCCGTTTCGCGCGGATCGACAGTTTACCATGTTGAAGATTAAAACATCAGGCAATAGCGAGTGTCAAAACACTTATTTTGGCCTCGCATTGTTCCAAAACTGCTGTCACACATGCTTCCATGGTGGCGCCCGTAGTGATGACATCGTCAACCAAAATCAGGTGTTTGCCCGCAAACAGTTCTGGTTGGCGTACAGCAAAAATCCCCTCTACATTTTGCCAGCGCTCCCACCGCGATTTGCGGGTTTGGGTCGAGGTATGGATGTCGCGGTAAATATTCCCGCTGTTCACCGGAATGCCCAGAGCTTGCGATAAACCTTTGGCCAGGTAGAAACTTTGATTGTAACCGCGCTGGCGTTCTTTTTTGGGGTGTAAGGGTACTGGACAAATAAAATCGGCCGAGCAAATTTGCCCGTCACTTTTCAGGGCGGCGCCAAACTTCAGGCCCAGTACTTCGCCCAGTTCTTTTTGTCTGCGGTATTTCAATTCGTGCAATAAATGTTGGTAATCGCTCCCTTTTTTGAATTCCATAAAGGCACAAGCCCGTTCAATGGGTACACGGCCGTAAAAAAGTTGCTCCATCGGGTTATTCTTTTCGCCGATATGATTTGTTCGCGGTAAATGGAGCAAACATTTCAGACAAATATATTGCTCTGTTTGAATCAGTTTGTCGCGACAAACAACGCAATAACGCGGAAACAATAGTTCGCCGAACTGTTTAAAGCCTTCACGTAAATAGTTCATACGGTTCAACCTAATTGGTTCATCAAGTTACGAAAAATCGGTATTCCGTCGGTTATTTTCGCCTCCAATCCGGAGATTCCTTCATTATCATATGCTTAATTCCGCTGCTTGCCATGTTAAAGTTGTAGTTGCAGGGCCGGCCAATCTTGACATATCAGCAAAAGTGTGCTTCTAACCCTATTCGTTCCGCAATGCAATTCCAAGGCTTCAGCTGCTGGAATCAGCCTGATAACCCGAAACTTTCCGGTGTATTAATTGAGTGCACCATTTGCTTTCAAGAGGTTTCGATGCTCAAAATTTTCCTATATTTGTGGACTTTTAAAAAAACGGACAAAAAAGATTCTGATGAGCGATAAATTCCGCGAATACAAGCAATTGGATCTCTCCCAAATCAACAAAGATGTGCTGAAGAGATGGGAAGAAGATGATACTTTTCACAAAAGCATTTCAACCCGCGAAGGCAACCCGACTTTTGTTTTTTACGAAGGGCCACCATCTGCTAACGGAATGCCGGGCATCCACCACGTGATGGCCCGCGCTATAAAGGACACTTTTTGTCGCTACAAGACCATGAAAGGTTTCCGGGTACACCGCAAAGCGGGATGGGACACACACGGATTGCCTGTGGAGCTGAGCGTTGAAAAATCGCTCGGAATTACAAAAGAAGATATTGGCACCAAAATTACGGTTGAAGAATATAACGCCGCCTGCCGCCGCGAGGTGATGAAATATACCCGCGAGTGGGAGCAACTAACCCGACAAATGGGCTACTGGGTGAACATGGACGATCCCTACATTACCTACGACAACCGCTACATCGAGTCGGTGTGGTGGCTGTTGAATCAATTGTACACCAAAGGCTTACTATACAAGGGTTACACCATTCAGCCCTATTCGCCGGCTGCCGGAACCGGTTTAAGCTCGCACGAGTTGAACCAACCCGGCTGTTACCGCGATGTGAAAGACACCACGGCTGTCGCCCAGTTTGCCGTCGTCCGCAACAATAAGTCGGAGTTTCTGTACGCTGGGGTCGATTCGCCACTGTACATTATGGCCTGGACAACCACGCCCTGGACTTTGCCCTCGAACACTGCTCTTTGTGTCGGCTCGAAAATCACTTATGTAAAAGTGAAGTCATTCAACCCCTACACGGGTGAACCCATGACTGTGATACTGGCGAAAGATTTGCTAAGCACACACTTCAACCCGAAGAATGCAGAATTGGCTTTCGCGGATTACAAGCCAGGCGATAAAAAAATACCCTTCGAGGTTTTGGCTCAATACACGGGCGAAGAACTGGCCGGCATTCGCTACGAGCAACTCATGAAGTGGGTAAAGCCTGTTGGAGATGCCTTTCGGGTGATTACCGGCGACTTTGTAACCACCGCCGATGGTACTGGTATTGTGCACATTGCACCCACCTTTGGTGCCGACGACGACCGCGTGGCCAAACAAAACGGCATTGCCCCGCTTTTAGTTGAAGATAGCGATGGCAAAAAGCAACCATTGGTTGACAAAAGAGGCCGCTTCTTTTTAATAGAGAACATGAACCCGGCATTTGTGGCTTCGAACGTGAACACTAGAGCTTATACCGAGTGGAGTGGTCGCTACGTGAAGAACGAATACGATGATTCGCTCGGAGAAGATGCACCGACCGTGGATGTGGACATTGCGGTGATGCTGAAAAAAGAAAGCAAAGCCTTCAAAGTTGAAAAATACGAACACAGCTATCCGCATTGCTGGCGTACCGACAAGCCCGTGCTGTACTACCCGCTTGACAGTTGGTTTATTAAAACTACAGCCGTAAAGGACAAGTTGATTGCGCTGAATAATACCATCAACTGGAAACCGGCTTCAACCGGTTCGGGTCGTTTTGGCAACTGGCTCGAAAACCTGGTGGACTGGAACCTGAGCCGCTCGCGATTCTGGGGAACCCCGCTGCCCATTTGGCGAACCGAGGATGGTTCGCAAAGCAAGTGTTTTGGCTCGGTTGCCGATTTGTATGCCGAAATTGAAAAAGCAGTAGCTGCCGGGGTCATGGCCAAAAACCCATATGCCGGATTTGAACCGGATAAATACAACAAGGCAAACTACGATAAAATTGACTTGCACCGTCCGTATGTTGACGACATTGTGCTGCTTGCCGACACGGGCGAAAAAATGTTCCGCGAACCCGACCTCATCGATGTTTGGTTCGACTCGGGCGCCATGCCTTATGCGCAAAACCATTATCCGTTCGAGAACAAAGAGAAATACAATCCGGCTCAGGGGCGCGGGGTGTTCCCGGCCGACTTTATTGCCGAAGGGGTTGACCAAACCCGCGGTTGGTTCTTCACCCTGCATGCCATTGCCACCATGATCGATGAATCGGTTGCCTTCCGCAACATCATCTCCAACGGTTTGGTACTTGACAAAAACGGCAACAAAATGTCGAAACGACTGGGCAATGCCGTTGATCCCTTCGAAACCATTGAGCAATACGGTTCAGATCCCCTACGCTGGTACATGCTGACCAACTCGCAACCCTGGGATAACCTGAAATTCGACATTAGCGGAGTGGATGAAGTGCGGCGCAAGTTCTTCGGAACCTTGTACAACACCTACAATTTCTTTGCCCTGTACGCCAATGTGGATAAGTTCCGTTTTGCCGAAGATGAGATTCCCGTGGCCGGGCGTCCCGAGCTGGATCGCTGGATTATTTCGTTGCTGAACTCGCTGATTAAAGAAGTTGGCGAAAGCCTGGAAACTTACGAGCCAACCCGGGCCGGACGTGCGATTTCTGAATTTGTAAACGAAAACCTGAGCAACTGGTTTGTACGCCTAAGCCGCAAACGTTATTGGGGCGGTGCTTACGATAAAGATAAAATTTCGGCCTACCAAACCCTGTACACCTGCCTGGTGACCGTTGCCAAACTGTCGGCCCCGCTGGCGCCGTTTTACAGCGACTTGCTGTACACCGACTTGAACCGGCTTACCGGCCAAGAAGCCGACCAGAGCGTTCACCTGGCCGAATTCCCAACTGCAAACGAACTGTTGATCGATAAGGAACTGGAGCAAAAAATGGACATTGCCCAACGAGCTTCGTCCATGATTTTGGGCTTGCGCCGCAAAGAAAAACTGAAGGTGCGCCAGCCGCTGGCCAAGATAATGGTGCCGGTACTCAATGCCCGTTTCAAAGAACAATTTGAGGCAGTTGAGGACATTATTCTTTCCGAAGTAAATGTGAAAGAAGTTGAATACCTGACCGATGCAGCGGGCATTATCAAAAAGCGTATCAAACCAAATTTCAAAACCCTGGGGCCGAAGTATGGTAAAATTATGAAGCAAATTGCAGCCGCAGTTGCTCAATTTGGGCAAAACGATATTTCGGAATTGGAAAAAACGGGCAACTTCAACCTTGAAGTGGAGGGGCAGGGGGTTGCCTTAGCCGTGGAAGACGTGGAAATTACCACCGAAGACATTCCGGGTTGGCTGGTATCGAGCGAAGGCGAGCTGACCATTGCCCTCGATATTCATATCAGCGAAGAGTTGAAACAGGAAGGTATTGCACGCGAGTTTATTAACAAAATTCAAAATATTCGGAAAGAAAGTAATTTTGAAGTGATTGACCGCATTAATTTGCGCATATTGAAGCACGAATTTTACAATTCGGCTGTCGCGAACTTCACAGATTACATCCGGACCCAGACCTTGGCCGATGAGCTTTTGCTGGTAGATTCGATGGAAGATGGTCAAGGACAACCGGTTGAAATTGATCAGGATGTAGAAGCCCTGATTTTTGTTGAAAAAAAGGGATAATTCGGCTGTTTGGCAAGGGATTTGAACAGACGGATATCCAATAATATTTTCTAAATTAGAAACCGATATGAGCAATCATCGGGTACGAACTAAAACTTTTTGGTATGGCAGAAAAAACACGATATTCGGACACTGAGCTAACGGAATTTAAAGAACTCATTCTGAGTAAGCTTGAGAAAGCCCAGAAGGACTATGAGCTTTACAAAAACTCCATTACCCACAGCGATGGCAATGATACGCAGGACACGTCGCCCACCTTTAAAGTTTTGGAAGAAGGGGCTGCCACTTTATCGAAAGAGGAGGCCGGAAAATTGGCCCAACGCCAACTAAAATTCATTCAACACCTGCAAGCGGCCTTGATACGCATTGAAAATAAAACTTACGGGATTTGTCGCGAAACAGGGAAGCTGATTTCAAAAGAACGCTTGCGTGCGGTACCCCATGCCACACTGAGTATCGACGCCAAGAACGCTCAAAAGTAAGGTCAAGTTAACCAGATACGATTGGAAGTCTTTTACTTCCAATCTTTTTTATGCAATAATCTGTCATGTCAAAATTACAAAAATCAGTTCTCATTGTCGTTGTAGAGCTTTTTATCGACCAGATCCTGAAAATCTGGATCAAGACACACCTGTTTCTGGGGCAAGAGTTTTCGGTAATCGGAAACTGGTTTCTGATTCATTTTGTCGAAAACCCCGGAATGGCTTTTGGGTTCGAGTTTGGAGGGGATTACGGTAAAATTTTCCTTAGCTTGTTCCGCATTGTTGCTGTCATCGGAATCGGTTGGTACCTGCTAAAATTAGTTAAACGTGACGATATTCCGATGGGGTTCATTGCCTGTGTATCGCTTATTCTGGCAGGAGCAATGGGCAACATCATCGATAGTGCTTTTTACGGATTAATTTTCAACGATAGTTACGGACAAGTGGCCACACTCTTCCCCGATGGCGGCGGTTATGCCAGCTTTTTGCACGGCAAGGTAGTGGATATGTTTTATTTTCCGCTTATTTCGGGTCGTTATCCGGATTGGATGCCAGTTGTTGGCGGAAACGAATTTCAGTTTTTCCGTCCGGTATTTAATATTGCCGATTCGGCCATAACCGTTGGTATATTCAGTGTTATTTTGTTTTACTGGCGGCTTTTCAGCCGTTTGGACCATAAGATCGACCAAGAACCTGATAAGGAATAACTAATCCGGTTTTGCAGAAACAATGGCGCGGAATTATTAGTTTTTTGTTTGTGTATTTAGGTTGAATATCGTAAACTTGCAAACCGAAAATGCAGGGGATATTTTAAACAATATTTCAATCATTTGGGGCCCATAGCTCAGTTGGTTAGAGCGGATGACTCATAATCATTAGGTCACTGGTTCAAGCCCAGTTGGGCCCACTTCATTATAAAAGAGTTACAGCAGTTTTGCTTGTAGCTCTTTTTTGTTTGCACCGGGCCTGTTTTTAGCTGTAGGTTGAATGAACCATCGGAGGTACCTCTTATCCGGCAGTGAACGGCAGGCAAATGCTGAACCGCCAAAAAGGAAGCCCGACTCAATGGGGGAAGAGCCGGGCAGGTTGAAATACATAGGGATTAAGGGAGAGACGGATATTCAGGTACTGTCAATCTGCATACCGGCTATTTCGCTGCTTGCTTTGCTGATTGATGAAGCTGTTCTTTACAGAGCTTTGTCGCTTCTTTCTTTATTGAACACCGCAATCGAATTTACGACAAAAATGTCTGAGATTATAACGAATGTTATACGTAAAATCACGTATTTTACAGACCAGAGCAAGCGCCCTTAATGAATAAACTGTAGGTAAATAACCATTCCTATCAGCAGGTATATAAATAAGTTACCCCAAAACTGGCGGCGCATAAAAATGAGGTAATTGGCAAATAAAAAGCTGAGTGGGATGGCAATAACAATAAGCATTTCCTGTGAGGCGGAGGGGATTAAAAGCAAAACCAGCATTGAAATGATAAAAATGACAAAGAAAATCTGAAAGTATTTTCGCGAACTGACTTTCTTTTCCTCCATTTGAGCAACCAGGAAAAAACTGCCCAACAAGGTTAAAAAAATAAGTAGTCCAAGATAAATCTTTATCGGCAACCCCGCATCGAACAGGTTTACGGGACTCACTACATTTCGGACGATGTTTGTACCTAGTTCTGGAAGCGAATCGGTGAGAAAATAAAAGCTGAACGCGTACAACCAGGGAATAAGGATACCAACAATAGGAATCACAAAATTTCGCCATTCCGGGTTTTTGCGTATCAACATAAAGCCTATCCACACCATGGGAAAAAAGAAGATGAGGTTGAAATAAAACAACGAGCCCAGGCCGATGTAAAATCCGGCATCGAAGGCATTCCGGTTAACCTGGTCTTTTTCGTAAGCGCCAAAAATACGGTTGGCCGCCAGTAGTAAAAACAAAGCGCCGAAATACACCGGGTGCAAACAGTGTAAACTGGTTACCCCGCTGGCGATTAAAACAAAAATAATCGATGGTAAAAAGCTGCGAACACGGATGAACGAATACGATGTATTCAGTTTCAGAATAAAAAATGCCAGCAAAACAGCCAATACCATTGCCAAAATATTGCTGCCTAAAACCGAAACAGAACCGATTTTGGATACAAGCTGGTACAACGGCATTTGATCTTCACCATTATAAAACGGATAGAGCTCCGGATAGAGATAAGCCCGAAACCACAAACCAGCCACCATCAGTGGGATAGTGACAAAGTGATAAGCCTGGTTGTTTTTTAAAAAGCGTAGTATCATTCCGCAATAAAGCTAGGCAAAGGCAGGGGCAGGTTCTTACAAATCGAACCCTAAATCCCGGCGGTAATATTTTCCTTCGTAGTTAATCTTAGGTGCATTGGCGTACGATTGTGCCAGGGCTTCCGGCATGTTGGCACCGTAGGAACTGATGGCCAGCACCCGTCCGCCGTCGGTAACAACCTGATCATTTATCAACTTGGTTCCGGCGTGGAACAAGATGCTGTTCTGGGTGTCGGCAAAACCGCTCATTGCGATGCCTTTGGCGTAGTCGCCCGGATAACCACCCGATACCAGCATGACGGTAACTGCAGCACGCTTATCGATTTCGATTTTCTGTGTGGCCATGGTGCCATCGGCGGCGGCTAGCAGCAGGTCAACAAAGTCGGATTTAATGCGCAACATTACGACCTCGGTTTCGGGGTCGCCCATGCGCACATTATATTCAATCACCATTGGTTCGCCGTCAACATTAATAAGGCCGAAGAAGATGAACCCATTGTAGGGAATGGCGTCTTTTTTCAGGCCTTCCACGGTTGGTTTTACAATGCGCTCTTCCACTTTTTGCATAAAAGCTTTATCGGCAAACGGAACGGGGCTGATGGCGCCCATGCCACCGGTATTCAGACCGGTGTCGCCTTCGCCAATGCGTTTATAGTCTTTTGCTTCGGGTAATATCTGGTAGTTTTTGCCGTCGGTGATGGCAAATACAGAGAGCTCAACGCCAGAGAGGAATTCTTCGATAACCACTTTCGAGCTGGCAGCGCCAAATTGGCCATCGAGCATTTCTTTCAACGAATCTTGTGCTTCGTTCAGATCAGCAATAATCAGCACGCCTTTGCCGGCAGCCAAACCGTCGGCTTTTAGTACGTAAGGTGCTTTTAGCGATGCCAGAAAAGAAACGCCTTCGTTGAGGTTGTTTTTAGTAACCGTTAAATATCTGGCAGTAGGGATGTTGTGGCGTTGCATGAAGGCTTTTGCGTAATCCTTGCTGCCTTCGAGCCGGGCACCTTCTTGCTGCGGGCCAACTACTTTTACCTTTCTCAATTCGGGTTGGGCTAGGATGAAATCGTGCAATCCTTCTACCAGTGGCACTTCGGGGCCAATCAGCACCAGGTCGATTTGTTTCTCGATGATGGTCTTTTTTAAGCCTTCGAAATCACTTATGCCAACAGGGATATTTTCGCCCAGTTCGGCGGTTCCGGCATTTCCGGGAGCAATGTACAGCTGCTTTACTTTTTCTGATTGTTTAATTTTCCAGCTCAGGGCATGTTCCCTTCCGCCCGAACCTACAACTAATATATTCAACATGGTATCCATTATTTTCTTTTCAAATTTAATTGGCCAGCAGTTTCGCCGGATTTCCGAATTGGTAGCCCCGTTGCCGCAGCTCGCGGATAACCACGGGCAGCGCAGCTTTCATATTCTTTTCAGCTTTCAGCGAATCGTGAAAAATAATTACCGAGCCGGCGCGAACGTTCTTCAGCACATTGGCAGCCACTTGTTCGGGGCTCAGCATCTGGTCGAAATCACGGCTGATAATGTCCCACATCACAAAACGGTAGCGGCTTTTCAGTTTTTTAAACTGACGGGGACGAAGCAACCCGTGCGGTGGGCGAAACAACTTTCCCGGAATGTATGCCGAGGCTTTTTCAATGTTATCGAAATAAAGCTTGTCGTCGGTTTTCAGTCCCTGAAGGTGATTGAAACTGTGGTTTCCGGTCAGGTGACCTTCGGCGTGCAAGCGTTGAAATAACCCGGGGTAGCGCTGCACATTTTCGCCTACGCAAAAAAAGCAGGCTTTCAGCCCTTCGTGTTTCAGAAAATCGAGTACCCAGGGAGTGACTTCGGGTATCGGCCCGTCGTCGAAAGTAAGAAAGACTTCTTTCTCACGGGTCGGTACCCGAAACAATGCACCCGGAAACAGCAACCGGAGCGGGTAGGGCAGTCGTATTTGCGGACTTACCCAAGCCATTAGCGCTGGCTGCTGTAGCGTTGCAAATAATCGTTGAACGAATCGGTAATTTCCTTGGCCAACTCATCGCGGTGGTACTTGGCCGAAATCATGCCCATTTCGCGCAGGAAGTACAGAATGCGCTGCATTTCCTCGTCGACCGAAGAAGCCAAACGGCTGTTCAGGTTCAGGTAATAGTTCATTTCCGATTGGTACGATTGGTAAATATCGCGCATCAGCTGGTCGCCTTTGTCGTTGGCACCGGCTGCATAATAATTGTCGGCTGTTTGTTGCGAGAAATAGTTGTACGGAACAATGGTTTTCGGAATCAGTTCCTGGTTGCGGTCGAGCACCTGAATGGCCGAGTCCTTTTTATCTTCTTTAATCAGGCTTTCGGCCAAACGGTTAAAGTTGTTCCGGATGTTGGTCATCATCCGCTGGTTATTCTCGTCGATATACACGTTGGGGTTGTTCATGTTTCCCCATTTAAAGTCCTGCATCATGTGCCGGTACATCACCTCGGTATTCACGCTGCCATTGTAAATACCGCTGGTTGGGGTTTTCACAGGCACAAAGCGGTAAGCAAAACCTTCGAGCTGGAAATAGTCTTCCAGTCCCAGGTATTTGTCGCGGCCTACGGTGATGGCAAAATACAAGGGACGTTCCCATTTGCTGTTGGCCATCATATCCAGCACCATCAACTCGTCCTTCACCAGGTAGTTTTTATTGCTAAAGTCGATGAAGATGGTATCCACAATCTGGTCGTACATGGAGGGTGGAACCACTTTGTTGCGGATAACAGCTTCTTTGTCAACCTTAATAAACAATTTTTTGGTTGGAATGTACGAGGCATTGTCGGCCTGTGCCAGTTTTGTAGCGGGGTTATCGTCGCGTACAAAGTTGAGGGCAACCGATAATTCAACCGGCTGGCCTTTCAGGCGCGGGTCGTTCATCAGGTACACCACATCGCGGGTACCTTGCACGTACTGGTCGTGGGTGAAATTAACCGGCAGGGGTTTGCTATCGTAAGCCTGGCGTTTCATCTGGTCAACGTACCAGTCGGTTTGCAGGTAGCTGAGGTTGCACACGCGCATGTCGGTGCGTACACTTTCCACTTCCTGGTTGTACCACAGCGGGAAAGTATCGTTGTCGCCGTTGGTAAAGATTATGGCATCGGGTGCACAGCTGTTCAGGTAGTTGTAGCCGAAGTCGCGACAGGTGTAGCGGTCGGAGCGGTCGTGGTCGTCCCAGTTTTCGGCAACCATGATTCCTGGTACCAATACAAGGCATAAAACCGAAAGGCCCCCGGCCAGTGTGGTTTCTGGTACTCGTTTGCGCAGGGCATCGAAGAGGCCAACCACGCCCAAGCCAATCCAAATGGCAAAAGCGTAGAAGGAGCCGGCATAGGCGTAATCGCGTTCGCGTGGTTGGTGTGGGTATTGGTTCAGGTAAACTACAATGGCAAGCCCTGTCAGTATAAACAGCGACATCACCACCCAGAAGTCTTTCTGATGACGGCGGTAATGAAACACCATTCCGGCCAAACCAAGCAGCAGTGGTAAAAAGAAGTACGTATTCCGCGCTTTGTTGTTTCTCATTGTGTCGGGAAGTGATTTCTGATCGCCCAGACGTGCCGAGTCGATAAAATTAATCCCGCTAATCCAGTTCCCGTTCATAATATCTCCGTGTCCCTGAATATCGTTTTGGCGGCCCGCAAAGTTCCACATAAAGTAACGCCAGTACATGTGGACCACCTGGTACCGGATAAAAAAGCCCAGGTTTTCGCCAAAAGTAGGTTGAATAATGGTTTCGGTTTGACCATCTTCGCCTGTAACCGTAACGGGAGTACCTGTTATTTGCCCCCAGAATTTGTAGTCTTCAATATGTTCGGTTTGGCGGCTCCACATACGCGGGAATACAGTCGTCAGCTTCGAATCGTAATTCGGTTTCTGGCGAACATCGGCCACCACGTATTTACCGTCTTTCTGAATGTAGTATTCTTTATCCTTTACATAGGGGTTGCGGCTGTCGAGCGGAGTGTTGTAGTACTGCCCAACAACCAGGGGGCGTTCGCCGTATTGTTCGCGGTTCAGGTAACCCAACAGGCTGAATACATTATCCGGACTGTTCTGGTCCATCGGTGTGTTGGCCGACGAGCGGATAACAATCATCGCAAACGACGAGTAACCAATCATAATCACTGTTACCGAAACCAGAATGGTGTTCAGCAGCGCTTTCTTTTTAATGTAGGTATAATAAATACCAAAAATGAGCAAGCCAACCAAGGCAAGAGCATAGAAAATAGCCCCGGTGTTGTAAGGCAGCCCGAAGGAATTGGTAAACAGCAATTCGAACCACGAGGCAACCGTGATGACACCCGGAATAAGTACATACATGAGGAAGCCCAGCAAAGCTACCGAAATAACCAGGCTGATGACGACACCTCGTGGGGTTGCCGTGTATTTGCGGAAGTAGTAAACCAGCACAATAGCCGGGATAGCTAACAGGTTGAGCAAGTGCACCCCGATGGACAAACCAACCATGTAGGCAATAAAAATAATCCAGCGGTTGGCATAGGCTTCGTCGGCTTCGTTTTCCCATTTCAGAATAGCCCAGAAAACGATGGCGGTGAATAACGATGAGGTAGCATAAACTTCGGCTTCGACTGCCGAAAACCAGAAGGTATCGGAGAAGCAGTAGGCTAAAGCGCCTACCACGCCGCTACCCAAAATAGCAATGGTTTGTGCAAGGCTTGGCTCACCTTCAAAATTCAACATTTTTTTGGCTAGGTGGGTTATGGACCAAAACAAGAACATAATGGTGAGGGCGCTCGCCACGGCCGACCAGGCATTCATCAGCATACCGGCTTGTCCGGGCGAACCGAACAGGGTAAAGAACCGACCTAAAATCATAAAAAACGGTGCACCCGGCGGGTGTCCCACTTCCAATTTGAACGAGGTAGTAATAAACTCGCCGCAATCCCAGAAACTTGCTGTGGGTTCAATGGTTAGTAAGTAAATGATGGTAGCCACGGCAAACATCACCCATCCGGTGATATTGTTCAGCATTTTGTAGTTCTTCATCTGCTTTTTTGGATTTCAGTTTCAGGTCGCCGACCCGCTATTCCTTGTTTCTTTTTGTTGTTAAATTGAATGGCAGTTCCCTTGTTCCTGTGCCTGATTTTACCGCTTTTGGCCCCGAAACGGAAGCCTAAAGGCTTGAACCAGGGGTTTTTGTTTCGGGACCCTTGGGTTCAACACAGAATAAGGCAAGTTTGCCGCTTGCGAAGATAGTACATTCTTTGGATGCAGACGAATGAGCTGCTGAAATTAAGGCAATTTAACAGCGTTGCAATAGCATTTGCAGTAAGGCAGGGGGTAGCGTAATTTTTGTAAAATCCGGAGTACGGGCAAAATGAAAAAAGCAGGCATCCGTTGCGGAATGCCTGCTTACTGGAAAAACACCTCAGTTAACTAGTTTTTCCCTATCATGTTATTCCGCTTCAACCGGTTCGAGGAAGAGTTTCAGATCTTCGTCCACGGTGGTAATTCCGGCAATACCGAAGTTCTCCACCAGTACTTTGGCCACGTTTGGCGAAAGGAATGCCGGCAGTGTTGGTCCGAGGTGTATGTTTTTTACGCCCAGGTAAAGCAGGGCCAGCAGCACAATCACTGCTTTTTGCTCGTACCAGGCAATGTTGTAAGCAATCGGAAGCTGGTTTACATCGTCGAGCCCGAAAATTTCTTTCAGTTTCAGCGCAATTACGGCCAGCGAGTACGAATCGTTACATTGTCCGGCATCAATTACGCGCGGAATGCCGTTAATATCGCCCAAAGGCAATTTGTTGTAGCGGTATTTGGCGCAACCGGCTGTTAAAATTACGGTGTCTTTCGGCAGTTTGGCAGCAAATTCTTCATAATAGCTGCGGCTCATCATGCGGCCATCGCAACCAGCCATGACAAAAAACTTGCGGATAGCGCCGGTTTTTACGGCTTCAACAATCGGTTCGGCCAGTGCAAATACTTGGTTGTGTGCAAAGCCGCCCACAATTTCGCCGCTTTCGATTTCGGTTGGTGCCGCGCAACGTTTGGCGTGCTCAATCAGTATCGAAAAATCTTTCATTTCGCCGGCTTTGCGGTCGGCAATGTGAATGGCGCCGGTGAGGCCGCTGGCTCCGGTGGTGTAAATGCGTCCTTTGTAGCTTGCATTTTCGAGTGGCGGTACAATACAGTTGGTAGTAAACAGAATGGGGCCGTTGAACGACTCGAATTCTTCTTTTTGTTTCCACCAGGCATTTCCGTAGTTACCGGCCAGGTGTTTGTATTTTTTGAATTCGGGGTAATAGTTGGCCGGAAGCATTTCGCTATGGGTGTACACATCTACACCGGTTCCTTCGGTTTGTTTCAGCAAGTCTTCCATGTCGCGCAGGTCGTGTCCCGAAATCAGGATAGCCGGGTTGTTGCGCACACCAATGTTTACTTTGGTAACTTCGGGGTTTCCGTAGGCCGACGTGTTGGCGCCATTGAGCAGGGCCATTACATCGACCCCGAATTTGCCGGTTTCCAGGGTAAGGGCAATCAATTTATCGACGCTCAGGTTTTTGGTGGTAGCGGCCAGGGCGCTCATCATAAAGTCGAAAATTTCCTGTTTTTCGTGGCCCAGGTTGTAGGCGTGTTCGGCATAAGCAGCTAAGCCTTTCAACCCGTAAATAATCAGTTCTTTCAGCGAGCGGATGTCTTCGTTGGCTTCGCTCAGGATGCCTACTTCTTTGGCTTTGGCTTCAAACTCTTCGGCGGTCGATGCGGTCCAGTGTACCGAGTCGTGATCACCAATCAGCAAGCCGGCGGCAGCCACTTTTCCTTTTAGTTCGTCGCGGAACTTCAGGGCTTTTTTAATGCGGATGACAAACGCGGTGTGGTCGAAGTTGGCATTGGTGATGGTGGCAAACAAACCATCGAACACCACTTTGTTGGCCGCTTTGTCGGCTTGTCCAACTTCTTTCAATTGCATGTTCAGTGCCGAAATCCCTTTCAACACAAACAGGAGTGTATCCTGAAGGTTGGCTACATCGCTGGTTTTTCCGCAAACCCCTTTAATGGTACAGCCCACTCCTTTGGCTGCTTCCTGACATTGATAACAAAACATGTTTTCCATAACGCTTCAAACTAGTTTATATGTTTATTTTTTTGACAATACAATTTCAAGCCTCTTGTTCAGAGGCAAACTAAACAGCCGACTTTCAGTGATTACCGAATAATCATGAACGATTTATTGAATGGCTTTTAAATGAGTGCCGGATGGCTCTAAAAAATGCAATTTCATTTTCCTGTTTTTTCCTCAACCGCCGCCTGGTTTATATCCATTCTTCGGATAAAACATCGCCGCGCAGGCCTACCACCACTTCTTTTACCGGCACTTTGCGCCGGGCGCGTTCGGTAGCCATTTGTACCAGGTGGGTGAGGCCACCGCAGCAAGGTACTTCCATAATGACGAGGGTAATGGTGTTTATTTTCGATTCGTCGATAAGACGAATAAACTTTTCGACATAAATTTCTTTTCCCTGATCGAGTTTCGGACAGGCAATCACCAGCTTTTTGCCGCGAATAAACGTGTTGTGGAAATCGCCGTGCGCAAAGGCGGCACAGTCGGCAGCAATGAGCAGGTCGGCACCGTTGAAATAACTGGCAGCCGGGTTAATCAGGTGTAATTGTACCGGCCATTGTTGCAGTTGGCTTTGTGCTGCCGGTACCTGGGTTGCCTGCGAAGCCATTACAAACGATGGTTTTTCGAAACTTACCGGCGCCGAACCGGGGCATCCGCCGCCACAACCGCCGCTGTGCGATGGTTCTTCGGGCTTGCTGTTATGCACCGCGCTTAAAATTGCCGGAACATCGAGCAAAATCGAATCCTCGTTAGCACGCAGGTAGCTAACGGCTTCTTTTAAAAAGGCGGTTTCGTTGTGGTCTTTCAGGTGTTTCAGGTGGGCAATGACGGTATTGGCGCCTTTCGGTATCATTTGCTGAATCACCACTGTTTCGTCGTAATCGTCGGCTTCGCGCCGTTCAATTTCGAGTGCGCCTTCGGGACAATGGCCAAGGCAGGCTCCTAATCCATCACACATCAACTCACTGATGAGCCTGGCCTTGCCATCGATTATTTGGAGTGCCCCTTCGTGACAGTTTGGTACACAAACGCCGCATCCGTTGCACAAATCTTCATCTATTTTAATAATCTCCCGAATCATTCTGTTTGCTCTTTTTTATCTATTTTGCCCCTTCAATCGGTTCTGCTTTGCCCTGTTCTATCTTCCTTTTTTCGATTGATTGGCGGAACAAATGTAGGATGTGGTTGTTTCAGAAATTGTATCAAATATTACAAACAACTTATTTTATGCTGAATTTTAATTTGTTGGTTAAATCGCCGGTGTTTATGGGGCTCGAAGCGCCGCGGCTCGAAGGGATTCTGAACGACGTTCATTACCAGATACGCCGCTTTGGAAAAAACGAGCCTGTGGTTCATGCCGGCGACCCTTGCCTGGATTTGATGCTGGTGCTTAGCGGCAGCGTGAAAGGCGAAATGGCCGACTACACCGGTAAAACCATTAAAATTGAAGATATTGAAGCGCCCCGCCCGCTGGCTGCGGCGTTTCTGTTCGGGCAAAACAACCGCTTTCCGGTAAATGTAATTGCCAACGAAGAGGTGAGCTTGCTTTGCATTTCGCGGTCGGAGTTTTTGAAGCTATTGCAGCACGACCAGCGTATCCTGACCAATTACCTGAACTCGATTTCGTCGCGGGCGCAGTTTCTATCGTCGCGCATTAAGTTTTTGTCGTTTAAAACCATCAGGCAAAAAATTGCCCATTACCTGCTTGAGCTGGCCGGCGACCGTTTGGCGGTGGTTGAGCTGCCCCTGCCGCAAGCGCAGCTGGCCGAGTTTTTTGGTGTAACCCGCCCGGCACTGGCACGCGCAATGGGCGAAATGGCTGCCGAAGGGCTGATGGAAGTGCAACGCCGTACCATCCGCATTTTGGATAAGGGAAAAATGAACGACCTGCTGAAAACTTAACCCGCGATATGGCCCGGCAGCGCCGCTTGTTCCCGCCCCGGAAAAGCTGCTCGGTGGTTATTTCGGGCTAGTGTCTGGGTGTGAGTGAATTTTAAACGCTGAATATTAGCGTGTTAAATTTGTCGTTCGTCATCGTGTTACAGAACATATTGACTTTGCTTCCGTATTGCCGTAAATTAGTTAACGATTAATCTCTGTTACATGATTACTGCCGGACTGCAACTTTCCGTTTCGTAAACCATTCCGGCTAATCTGGTTGCCCCCCATGCTCTTATAAAAGCATGTTTGCCAAAGGCTAAACCCCCGAGGTGCTACTACAACGGCCAACTGCGCCCACAAAAGCATACAGCTGGCCTGTACGAACCGATTTTAATTGATTAATGCTCAAAATTATGGGATTAACAGAAGCTCGCAGGCGCGATTTCATAACCCAGCTTATTGGGGTGATGAAGAAAAACACGGCTTTGCTGACGGAGAATGGATTTGACCCGTTGGTGAAAATTGACCAGCTGAATGCCGAACTGGAAGTTGTGGACCAAACCGAGGCTGACAAGATTGACGCCATTGCTGCCGCAAAAAATGCAACCAAGGTAGCAAACGAGGCACTCCGTACCGCCTACAAAACAAGTTCGAAGGTGGTCGATTCAATAACAGGTGCCCTGGGAAAGGACAATAACCTGGTTGTCGAAATTAAAAAGCTTCGGAAAAGACATCGGCCAAACCCGCATAATACCGAATAAAACGGCTGACGGGAAAAGGAATCCGCTCCGCACAGGGGCGGATTTTTTTTGCAGCCACCGGCCACAAATCAGCAGGCTATAAAATCAATCGGGTAGTGGCTTTGCACCGCAGCTCCGGCAAAAGTACCTTTGCCGCAAGCTCTGGCAACGTTGAATTTGTTTACGGCAACACAGAATTATCGTTATTCCACCTTGCCGCAGGGCAATTCCATAGGGAATATCAATGATTCCATGCGGAATGATAGATATTCTCTTTTGCCGCACCCTTCGGCAACGTTGAATTTGTTTACGGCAACGCAGAATTATTGTTATTCCACCTTGCCGCAGGGCAATTCCATCGGGAATATCAATCATTCCACGCCGAATGATAGATATTCTCTTTTGCCGCATCCTTCGGCAACGTTGAATTCAGTTCCGGCACAAGGGAACCGAGTGGTTTGGGAATGGCAGGTACTGGCCGAGTCCTAAAAAATCACTGAAGATTTTGAAACTTTAAACTCCAGCATAAAACTTCGATTGGCGGATGCTGGTATTGCGATTCGATTTCCTCCAACCAGTCAAATTCGTACCACGAATCATCATTGGGATAGCGGTGAAACAGAAATTTTCTGATGCCAGCCTGTTCCGGGTAAAAGTATTCCGTAGAAATTAGGTTTTCTCTGAGCTCCCGCACAAGGTCTTCCAACCCTAAGTTATTTGGATTTGAAAAATTTTTGTACCCGTATGTTTTGTAATTACCCGAATCGCGGTATAGGTAATGAAACCGAAATGCCTTTGCCATTTTTTTAGTACAAAAGAAACATTGGCTGTAAGCATTCGCTAAACCCCGTCTATTTTCCCTGCCAATGAGTCATTAAGTTTGCTGTGAACCAAAAATGAAACAGAGATGCTCAATGCTCAAAAATTCCTGTCGATTTATCATGATTACCTGGCTTCGGGGCTGACTGTCCGGGATTATTGTGCCAACCAGCACATGAACGAGGCCCGGTTTTACTACTGGCAAAACAAACTAAAAGACCAACTTCCACCCAAGTGGGGATTCGTCCCG
>JBKEAN010000099.1:0-4423 GCA_047972415.1 Mangrovibacterium sp. | reverse complement strand
TTGGTGTGGTGCTACGCCGGTGTAGTTCTTAAACATTTTCCTGAAGTAAGAGTATCCAATATTATATTGGTCAGCCACTTGTTCCAAATCGACAGTACCTTCAAGGGCCGAGCGCATTTTAAAACGGACTTCTTCGATGATGGTTGCAATGCGTTTGCCGGTAAATTCCTTCTGCATTTCGAACGAAATGAGGTAGCCCAGCAATTTCACAATCATTCCCGAAGCAATTTGCTGGTAGCCGGGTTTTTCTTTTTTTACCAGATCAAAAATTTTCAGGTAGGTATCAATCACTTCCTCGTGCATACCAATTTGGACCAGAGGCACTTTGGCCGACAGCAGGGGGTGATCGAGAAACTGTGCGGCCATGGGGCCATTAAAGCCAATGTACTGCTCCATCCAGCCCACTTTTTGCAAAGGGCGGTAGCGATGCCACACGTTCGGCGAAATCAGGAGTACACTGCCTGGTTTTAGCTGAAATTTTCCGTTTTGGGTTTCCAGTACCCCTTTGCCTTCGGTAATGTAATTTATCTGGTATTCATTCAGCAAACGACCTTGTTCCCAGTTAAAGTGGTAGCCGGTAGGGTGAAGCGGCGAAGGGTAAACGCTATTGGGCTGAACACGAGCAGAACCAGCTACATTGAGGTAAATGCCCCATTCTTTGTCGCGATCGCCGGGAGTCAGGTATTTGATAAAGTCAGCCATTTAAAATTAGTATCAAAAAGTACAACTAAATTGTCAATTTGTGTATTGATAAAGCTAGTTGTCCGTTGTATTTTTGGTTCCGAACTTACAATTAGAATCAAACCAAAAGTAAAATAAAATCATTTTAAACCTGATTAAACAAATAAACTATGCAAGCTATTTTAGGAATTATCTTTCATTCCCTTGGTGGTGCTTCGTCCGGAAGCTGGTACATGCCCTATAACCTGGTTAAAAAATGGCGTTGGGAAATTTACTGGATTGTTGGCGGTCTTTTTTCTTGGCTCATTATGCCGTTTATTGCGGTGTTGCTCACCACACCGGGTTGGCAGGGCATTCTTTCGGCAGCCGACCCTTCGGTGGTGCGAACGACCTATATTTTGGGTGTTTTGTGGGGTATCGGCGGATTAACCTACGGCTTGGGCATTCGTTACCTGGGCATGTCGCTTGGTAACTCCGTATTGCTGGGTATTACCTCGTTGGTGGGCTCGTTGGGTTTGCCAATTCTTCGCAATGTGGGCCGTTTAGGAGAAGTTTTACCGGCTGGCGATTCCCTCACCGATATGCTGGGCAGTGCCAGTGGACGGGTTATCCTGTTCGGCATCCTGGTACTCATGGTTGGGATTGTGCTGTGCGGCAAAGCCGGTCTCATGAAGGACAAAGACCTTTCGGGGCAGAAGGATGGAGTGAACACGGAGTTTAAATTGACCAAAGGCCTTATTATTGCTGGTGTTTCCGGGGTTTTGAGTGCCTTCTTTAGCTTCGGTATCGATGCTGGTAAGCAAATGGGTGAAGCGGTTCGCGAAATTGCCGTGTCGAACAACTTTTCGTTTGTGAGCAACGGAACTTACCTGTTCGAAAACAATATCATTTTCCTGGTTATCCTGTGGGGCGGGCTAACCACCAATTTAATTTGGTCGCTTGGCCTCATCATCAAAAATAAAACAGGCGGCGATTTTGTCGATACATCGGCACCGCTACTGAAAAACTACCTACTTTGCGCCCTGGCCGGTACCACCTGGTTTCTCCAGTTCTTCTTTTACGGAATGGGCGAAACAAAAATCGGCAACGGCGCCAGTTCGTGGATTTTGCACATGTCAACCATTATCCTGACCGCAAATTTTTGGGGATTTTACCGCAAGGAATGGGCTGGAGTTTCCGGCAAAACCCGCACGACCATTTTCCTCGGAATTGGCCTCATTCTCCTTTCGATCGTTATCATGGGAATTGCCAAAAGCGAGCTTTTCAACTAAAAATTAAATCCAATGCAACGTTTAGCCTTTAAAATGCACCTGAACGCAGGTCAAAAAGAAGCATACCGCAAACGCCACAACGCGCTTTGGCCCGAACTGAAAAAACTGCTGAAGGATGCCGGAGTAAGTGAATATTCCATCTTTTTGGACGAAGAAACCAACACCTTGTTTGCTTTTCAGAAAGTGAGCGGTGACGGTGGATCTCAGGATTTGGGACAAACTAAAATTGTGCAGGAATGGTGGACGTTTATGGCCGACATCATGAAAACCAACCCCGACAATTCGCCGGTAAGCAGCCCCTTGGAAGAAGTATTTTATATGGAATAGAAAATATTCAATATCTGGTATCTAATATCTAATCATCAATAAAATGAACAAGACAGAATTAATTAAAAAAGCGTATGAACTAGCGAAAGAACAATACGCTGCCATTGGCGTTGATACCGAGGCTGCCCTGAAAAAAATGGGCGAACTGGCTATATCGCTGCACTGCTGGCAAACCGACGACGTATCGGGAACCGAAAACCCCGACGGTCAATTATCGGGTGGTATCCAGGCTACGGGTAACTATCCCGGTAAAGCCCGCAACATCGGCGAAATTACAGCCGACCTGGAGAAAGTGATGTCCTTGCTCCCGGGTACGCAGCGCATCAATGTACATGCGCTTTACGGCGATTTCTCCGCAGGGGCAGTCGATCGCGATGCCATCAGTGTAAAGCAATTCCAAGCTTGGATTGACTGGTGCAAGAAAACGGGTATCGGTATGGACTTCAATGGGTCCTTCTTTTCGCACCCGAAAGCTGATAGCGGCTT
Organism: Mangrovibacterium sp.; assembly: GCA_047972415.1. Lineage (GTDB taxonomy): Bacteria > Bacteroidota > Bacteroidia > Bacteroidales > Prolixibacteraceae > Mangrovibacterium. The sequence goes on along the minus strand of JBKEAN010000099.1, from coordinate 1,658 downwards.
CACCCTGTCGTCAAAAGACGAGAAAATACGCGGTTTTTGGGTTGAACACCTGAAGCGCTCGCGCGAAATTGCCAACGAGATTGGCAAGCAGCTAGGCTCGCCCTGTATTTTGAATACCTGGATCCCAGACGGTTCAAAAGATGTGCCAGTTGACCGCAATGGCATGCGCAAACAACTCATGAAATCGCTCGACGAAGGTTTTGCAAAAGCCTATCCGAAAGAAAACATGAAAGACGCGGTAGAAAGTAAAGTGTTTGGTATCGGTGCCGAATCGATGACGGTTGGCTCGCACGACTTCTACCTGGGCTACGCCATCAAAAACAATAAAATGATTTGCTTGGACAACGGCCACTTTCATCCAACCGAGGTGGTTGGCGACAAAATTTCGTCGTGCCTGCTCTTTGTTGACGAAGTGCTTTTGCACGTAACACGGCCTATTCGCTGGGATTCCGACCACGTGGTTACCCTGAACGAGGAAATTCAAACAATTGCTTCGGAAATTGTTCGAAACAACTTTATGGGTCGCGTAAAAGTTGGCCTCGACTTCTTTGATGCCTCCATTAACCGCATCGGTGCCTATGTAATCGGTACCCGTGCCGCACAAAAAGCATTCCTGATTGCCATGCTTGAACCCACAAAAGCAATTGTTGAGATGGAAGAAAAAGGGCAGAACTTTGAGCGTTTAGCCATGCTGGAAGAACTGAAAACAATGCCTTTTGCCGCAGTTTGGGATTATTATTGCTTACAGGAAGGTGTTCCGACCGGCTCGGATTACATTGCCGAAATTCAACAATACGAAAAAGAGGTTTTAAGTAAACGATAAAACAAAGTGCCGGTTTCTCTCACAGGATCTGCCCTGAAAAAGAGAAGCCGGCTACTTTCGAATTGCTATGAAAGAAGTAATTGCCATTTTTGATATTGGCAAAACAAATAAGAAAATCCTGCTGTTCGATTCGGAATGGAAGCTGGTGCACCAGCACGAACAAAAGTTTGTTGCTAGCACCGACGAAGACGGATTTGAATGTGATGATATTGACCGGATTACCGATTGGATCCGAACCGAGCTGGCCGATTTGTTTGCCGGTGGCCAATACGATGTAAAGGCCGTAAACTTTTCGACGTATGGCGCGTCGCTCCTGTTTTTGGACGAGAACGGGAAACGCCTCACGCCGGTTTATAACTACCTGAAACCGGTTTCCGAATCCATTGCCCAAAGGTTGTTTCGGGCAAATGGCGGTAAGGCCGAGTTTTGCCGCCGCACAGCAAGTCCGGCGTTGGGCATGTTGCTCAATTCAGGCATCCAGCTTCTTTGGCTGAAACAGGAGAAACCCGAACTTTTTGCACGCGTAAAGTCAGTCCTGCACTTCCCGCAATACCTTAGTTATGTACTTTGCGGGCAAGTAGTTTCCGAACCAACATCCATTGGCTGCCACACGTTTCTTTGGGACTTCGACAATCACGGTTATCATCCATGGCTGGCCGAAAATGGCATTCAATTGCCACAGCCTGTCACCAACGACGTGGTGTTCGAGAGCCAAATTGCAGATAAGAAACTCTTGGTTGGAACCGGCATCCACGACAGCTCGGCCTCGCTGGTGCCTTACCTGAAAGCAAGTGCGGAGCCGTTTATTCTGGTTTCTACCGGAACCTGGTGCATC
>JBKEAN010000098.1:0-31909 GCA_047972415.1 Mangrovibacterium sp. | reverse complement strand
GCCGGGCGACATCCAGTTTAACGTTGGACTAAGCGAAAATGATAACTCGGGACTGAACTGTGCCAGTGCCGGAAGGCTGATAAGCGAAAAAAGAAAGAGTACTAATTTTTGCTTCATAACATGACTAATTTTTGTTCTCAACGTGCTTAAGTACCGGCAATAGTTTGCCTTTTGCAAAAATCGGATATTATTTGGAAAACACAAGGTTGAAACGGTACAGGTTGCTACAACTGTTTACAGGCAGTTTGTTTGGGTTTACAAAATGGCAGTTTCTGCTTTGTGGATGATGGTTTCCCTTTTTAGGATAACAGTTTTGTTTTTTAGATTGATGGTTTCTTCTTTTAAGCTGTCAATTTCCTTTTTTAGGATTACAGTTTCGGTTTTGTGGAAGGCTATTTCCGGTTTTAGGATGGTAGTTTCTGGTTTGGGCAAGCTTGTTTCGTGTTTCGGAATAAAGGTTTCCTTTTTCATGGTGGTAGTTTCTTTTTCGCTTCTTTCTTTTTCCTTTTTCGCCCTATCAACCTCGCTTTTCGCCTTCTCTCCCTTTTTCTTCAAACTACTTATGCCTAAACCCTGTTTTAGTGGCACGGTTTACCGTAAGCCATTCACAAAAGTTAGTTTCGATACTTGTTTGTACTGTGGGCTGGTTGCCCCGTAAAGCGACTTAATGTATGTTTTTACATTGGCAGCCACATCAACCAACCCGGTAATTGGCTGGTACAGTACTTCGTTGCGTGCCAGGCGTGCATTGCTTAGCCCGGTGCTGGCGGCAGCTACGGGCCCGCTGGTGGCAAGTAACTGCGCCTGGTAAATTAGTAAGCTTTCGGGGGTTAGTTCGGGCTCGTTGGGGGTGTATTCGGCAATACTGGTTAGTAGTTGTATTAGTTTGTCGAAGTTTTCGGCGCGGCTGTCATAGCTCATTTGCGAGGTCGAATGTTCTTTTACTTCTTTTCCTTCGGCTTCGGCTTCGGCCTTTTGCTCGTCGGTACGTTTGGGGCCTATACGTTTGCCTTGCAGTTTTTTAACCAGGCTTGTCACATTCTCTTCAATTTGTTTGCTTGCCCCGCTTGCTTTTACGGCATTAAGAATACGTGTGGCCAGTTTGCTCAATGGCTCAAAGGCTGTTTCGCGCGCGGCTACGGCAATGTTGTGTGCCGGAATGGCTACGTTTACGTCATGAATGGCATTTTGGGCAACACCGGCAAGACTTTGCATTGCCGGAAGCTTAATGGTTTCGTTTGAAGGGTTATAGCTTGTTTTATACCCTTTTACAACTGAAATAAGCTCGTTGAAGTTGGCCAGGTTTTTGGCATGTCCGGTTTCCGATGTACTTTTCATTTGTACTAAATTTTGTTTGTTAATTTAAACGTTGTAAGGTACGCATGGAATAGCCATTGAATTGTTTCCGATTTACATAAGCCGCAGCCCTTATGGCTATTTCATTGTTTGGGTTTTTAGCAGTTTAACTTCGGTTACCAATTGCTTGGTCTATCAAATTACAACATTAGTTTGGTTCGATAACAACAAACAAGCAAAAAAATTACCGGATGTGTTAAAAAACAGTTTGTTACGCAACCAAACGGCCCGTTAAGTTAGCGCCCTGCAAAAGGCGTTGACCACAATTTGAAGTGGGGCCGCCCGGCAACAAGCCGCTTGTTCGGCTTTAGGTACCGGGGGCTTGGCTACCGTAACCCGGTCATAAACAAACAGAATACCAGCTGCGGTATTTTTTTGAATGAAAACCATGCCGCAACTCGTCCGAAATGCCTATGTTTGCGAACATATCGTTACATTTTCCAATTGCTTTTTGCTTGGCTTGCCAACATTCAATTTAACGCTAAATAAGGCAGTTAAGCAAATTACTATTGCTCAATAGTAACGATATGTACCAACTAAATAAAACATAACTAGCAATGATTCATTTTAATTTGATTAAACAAGAAAGGCTTTGGCGCTTAACCAAAACCTGGGGCCTTATTTTAGTGTTGGGTGTAAGCAGTTTTGGCTGCGAAACCGACGAAACCGACGAGTATTACGTAAAGTACAGGGTCGAAAGTGCAAACATAAACCCTGGTGGCGAAATAAACCTGAGCCTTAAGCAAAAAAATGGGACGTATTTTAGCCATACCATCAACCAAAACACGGCCTGGGAAATGGTGATAGGCCCCGTAGCAAAAGGGTTTACGGCCGAGCTATCGGCAACGAACAAAACAGGCACCACCGCCCTAAAAATGTACACCGAAATACATGTGAGCAAAAACGACCGCCCCTTTGTAATTCAGGACATCGACGGGATTTGGGATAATAACTCCACCATAATCTCCAGCGAAAGCAATTACACCATCGATTATTAAAAACGGGTGCCAATTTAGCTGTTTAATTTGCCGTTAACGGCTTAATAAGCCTCGAATTTTCTGTTTGAGTCGGTCTTGGAAGTCCACAAATTACACAGATTGAACAAGCAACACGTGGTGGCCATACGAACAATCATCATCTTACAAAACGAAGGTTTTTATCGTTTGGTGTAATTTGTGTAATTTGTGGACTTTACTCTTCTTTTGAACAACTTCAAAACCAGTCTGATAAGCCATCAGAAAAGAGTTGCCTTGCACCTTAAGTTTATGCCTGGGCAGGACTTGCAAAAACTGCTAGCAGCAGGGTTTTTCCAGAAATTGACTTATGGTTTGCTCCACCTCGTCGGTTAGTTCCTGCGCACTGCGCCCGGCTGGCTCAATAGGGTCCAGCACGGTATAATTCAGCTTCACCCCAAAGCCCAGCGGGAAATAACCTTTCGCCATCAGGCGGCTGTTCCCGTCAATTACAAAAGGTACAATACAGGCCGAAGGGGCGCCTTTCAGCAGCGCGGCAACCCCTGGCGACTGGAAGCGTTTTACTTGCCCGGTTTTACTGCGCGTTCCCTCGGGGAAGATGCTGGCCGAATAGCCTTCGTGCTCGATATGCTTGCCCAATTTACTGATTTCAACAATCGACTGTCGCCCATTTTTGCGATCGATTAACGCCGAACCACCCCAGCGCAGGTTATACGAAATACTTGGAATGCCTCTCCCCAATTCCTTTTTCGATACAAACTTTGGGTGATGCTTACGAAAACCCCAAACAATAGGAGGAATATCGAAGGTACTCTGATGGTTCGACACAATAATCAGTGGACGCCCCAGGGGCAGCTTTTCAAAACCCCGGAAACGGATTCGCGCCCCCAGGATAGTTAAACTATATAACAACAACCAGTTTAATACATCAACCGACTTCTTCCTTAGCCTATAGCCCCCCAGATAGCGGCATACCACCTGCACCGGATGGAATACAAGGAGCAACAAACCAAAAAGTAACAAGTAAACAGGTGTGAGCAAATAGCTTAAAACGGTCTTCATCCGGTATTTTTTTCAATTTGAGCCCACAAAGAAACAAAAATAAACGAAACCCGAAGAACCGGATAAATTGAATGCCATACCGAAAAGCAAAAGCCCCCGACGTAAGAAGCCTTTTTGCCGGCGGGCCCGTCAGTCGCCTTTTGGGGTACGCTTTTTTAAAAAAGCAGATGTTAATTTTTTACAACAACACGCAAAAAAGCGCCCTGCATTACTTGCAAAACAGAAAATATGTAGAAATTTGCATATCTATTTATGACGATAGAAAAATTAAGAAAAAATACATCAGGAATGGCAAAGTATGTTATTATTGGAGGCGTTGCCGGTGGGGCAACCGCTGCTGCACGTTTACGACGGTTAGATGAACAAGCCGAAATTGTGATGTTCGAGCGCGGACAGTATATTTCGTATGCCAATTGCGGTTTGCCGTATTACATTGGCGGGGTTATCAAAGACCGCGACAAACTGCTGGTGCAAACCCCCGAAAGCTTTAAAGCCCGCCTGAATATTGATGTTCGCGTGCTGCAAGAGGTAATAACCATTAACCGCGCCGCAAAAGAGGTCGAAATCAAGAACCATGCTACGGGCGAAACCTATGTTGAAACCTACGATAAGCTGGTTGTTTCGCCAGGTGCCGAACCTGTTCGCCCGCCCATTCAGGGAATCAACCACCGAGCCATTTTTACCTTGCGCAATGTTATTGATACCGATAAAATAAAGGCATTCTGCGACCAAAATAAGCCTCGTCGCGCCGTTGTTATTGGTGCTGGCTTTATTGGGTTGGAAATGGCCGAAAACCTTCACCACCTGGGCCTGGACGTTACCATTGTTGAAATGGCCAACCAGGTAATGGCCCCACTCGATTACGAAATGGCGGCCGAAGTTCACCAACATCTCAAAACCAAACAGGTAGAATTCTACCTGAATGATGGTGTAAACTCGTTTCAGCCTGTTGATGGGCAGTTGAAAGTGGTGTTACAATCGGGCCGCGAAATTGAAACTGAGTTGGTCATTTTATCAATCGGTGTCCGTCCCGAAACCAAACTGGTGAAAGAAGCTGGTTTGGAACTGGCCGAAAACGGTGGCATAAAAGTAAACGAGTACCTGCAAACCAGCGACGAACATATTTATGCGCTGGGCGATGCAATGGCTTTTCCCCACCCCATTACCGGTAACTATGTGAACACCTACCTGGCTGGCCCCGCCAATAAACAAGGCCGACTGGTTGCCGACAACCTGGTGCTGGGCAATACCCGCAAATACAAAGGCGCCATTGCAACGGCCATTGCCAAAGTATTCGACATTACGGTAGCATCAACCGGGATGGCTGCCAAAACATTGAAAAAAGAAGGTATCGACTACCTTTCGAGCATTATTCACGGTTCGTCACACGCCGGATACTACCCGGGAGCCATGCCTTACACACTTAAAATTTTGTTTCAGCCTAAAACCGGGAAACTGTACGGTGCACAAATGATTGGCTACGACGGCGTGGACAAGCGCATCGACCTGATTGCAACCGTGCTGATGAAAAACGGAACAATTTACGACCTGCAAGAAATTGAACATGCTTACGCTCCACCCTATTCGTCGGCAAAAGATCCGGTTAACCAAGCTGGGTTTGTGGCCGAAAATATTTTAACCGGCCGACTGAAGGTAATCACCTGGCGAGAAGTGAGCACCAACGACTCTGACAACATTTGTTTACTCGATGTTCGTACACCGGCCGAGCACGAGTTGGGGCATATTGAAGGTTCCATCAATATTGAAGTGGATAAAATCCGCGAACGCCTCGCCGAGCTCCCGCGCGACAAAAAAATCATTGTTTACTGCGGGGTTGGTATCCGCGGTTATGTCGCGGCACGCATTCTCATGCAAAACGGTTTTACCGAGGTGTATAACCTGAGCGGAGGCTACAAAACCTACGAACACACCACCGGAAAACAGAGCAACGAAGATATTTTCGAATCGAACTACATTGCGCACGACAGCAATATTTACCGCGGAAAACCAGCCGAAAAAGCTGAAATTAGTGCCGCGTTTGCCAATATTAAAACCATTGAAGTTGATGCCTGCGGCTTACAATGCCCTGGCCCCATTTTAAAGTTGAAAACCGAAATCGAAAAGTTAGCTATCGGCGATCGTTTGGTGCAAAAAGCAAGTGACCCGGGTTTTCTGAAAGATGTGCAATCGTGGTGTAACATGACCGGTAATAAGTTGATCTCGCTCGAAACCAATGCCGGAATTATTTCGGCCGTGATTGAAAAAGGTGGCGAGCAAAAAACTGCCGTTGCCAACGGTGCTGCCAATTTATTGCAAAACAAAACCCTGGTTGTTTTTAGCGACGACCTCGACCGGGCATTGGCATCGATGGTAATTGCCAACGGAGCTGTGTCAACCGGCAAGCAGGTTACCATGTTTTTTACCTTCTGGGGATTAAACGTGATAAAGAAAAGTAATAAGCCCAAGGTTGAAAAAGACTTCATGGGCAACATGTTCGGCAAGATGATGCCCGATAGTGCCGGTAGCCTGAAACTGTCGAAAATGAACATGTTCGGTATGGGTTCGCTGATGATGAAAAAGCGCATGCTCTCGAAAAAAGTTGACTCGGTTGAGGATATGATCCGCACGGCAATCGACAACGGTGTGCGCATGATTGCCTGCCAAATGTCGATGGACGTGATGGGCGTTGACAAAGACGAATTGATTGAAGGCGTTGAAATTGGCGGTGTAGCCACCTACCTGGAAGAAACTGAAAAGTCGAATTTGAACCTGTTTATCTAGTCACCTAGCAGACCAACGTGAACTATTGCTAAAATAAGCGGGATACCGCTTTATGTTCTGCGATTCAGCTTGAACGACTTCCAAAACTCTTTCACTTTCAGTTTATCGTTAAAGGGTTATCTTTGCGGGCTCTTAAAAACAATGCCCGTTTTTTTTCGGGCAACCAAAATCAACACGATGAGCATTGAAAAAGCATTGAAAGAACGCAGTGATTCGGTTTGCGAACTTTGTGGAAATACTGATGGACTGACGGTTTACGCACTTCCTCCGGTACTCGAAAATAACAGCGACAAATGTGTGCTGCTGTGCGCCACCTGCAACAGCCAGGTTGAAAACCCGGAAACCATGTACGCCAACCATTGGCGTTGTTTGAACGACAGCATGTGGAGCACTGTCCCGGCCGTGCAGGTTTTGTCCTGGCGACTGCTCAACCAGTTAAAACAGTTCGACCTGGTAGATATGCTTTACCTTGATGAGGAAATGCTGGCCTGGGCAAAATCGGGGTTGACGGCAGATGAAGCCAAACACATTGATAGCAACGGCGTGCGCTTGGTGAGCGGCGATTCAGTGGTGCTGATAAAAGACTTGCTTGTAAAAGGCGCTGGATTTACAGCGAAGCGAGGAACTGCTGTTCGCAACATCACCCTGGTGAAAGACAATGTGGAACACATTGAAGGCAAAGTAAACGGTCAGCAAATTGTGATACTGACCCAATATGTGAAAAAATCGAACTAACCCAGTAATATCCCCCTTAGTAAGTCTTTTTTTTGTTGACTTATTAAGGGGGACAATATTATGGGGGGGGGTACCAGTGTTTACAGCAAATCGGCTTCGAGCAAAAGCTCTTCCATATCCACCTGCACATTCATGGCTTCTTCTCTCGCTTTCTCCGCAAAATCTTCTCCGTCCGACGCATAAATAATGGCCCGCGACGAATTGACCAGCAGGCCGCACTGGTCGTTCATACCATATTTCGCAACTTCATCCAAGCTACCGCCTTGCGCGCCAACACCGGGTACCAGTAAAAAGTGGTCGGGAACCAATTCTCGGATTTGCACCAGGTTTTCGGCTTTGGTGGCGCCCACCACATACATTATATTATCGGTAGTGCCCCAATTTTGTGATGTTTTCAGCACCGTCTCGAACAACTGGTCGCCGGTTTTTTCGTCTTTTATAAACTGAAAATCGAAAGCACCTTTGTTTGAAGTCAGCGCCAACAAAATCACCCAACGATCGAGGTAAGTCATAAAAGGCTTTACCGAATCCTCTCCCATGTACGGCGCAACGGTCACGGCATCAAAGTCCATGTGATCGAAAAAAGCGCGGGCGTACAAGTTTGATGTGTTGCCGATATCGCCTCGTTTGGCATCGGCAATAATAAACTGCTCGGGGTACTTTTCGCGAATGTAGTTCACTGTTTTTTCGAGAGCAAGCCAACCAGCCACACCCAAACTCTCGTAGAAAGCCAGGTTTGGTTTATAAGCCACGCACAAGTCCTGTGTGGCATCAATAATTTGCTTGTTGAAGGCAAAAACCGGGTCTGAAGTGTCTTTCAGGTGAGCCGGAATTTTCAACATATCGGTATCCAGGCCAATACACAAAAAGCTGCGTTTGGCCTTTATTTGTTCAAATAACTGTTCTTTGTTCATGGGTCTTTAGATTTCAGCTTCTTTCAGTCTTTCGGCGTTTTCTTCCACCATTAGTTTTTCAATAATCTCGTCCACATCGCCGTTAACAATAGCCTGCAAGTTGTACAGGGTGAGGTTGATGCGATGATCCGTTACCCGTCCCTGAGGCCAGTTGTAGGTCCGGATTTTTGCCGACCGGTCGCCAGTTGACACCATCGTTTTCCGTTTTGACGCAATCTCGTCGATATACTTTTGGTACTCCATATTATAAATACGGGTACGCAATTCGGCCATGGCTTTGGCGAGGTTTTTCAACTGCGATTTTTCGTCCTGGCAGGTCACCACAATACCTGTGGGCATGTGTGTCAGGCGGATAGCCGAGTAAGTGGTGTTTACCGACTGGCCTCCCGGGCCGGAGGAGCAGTAGGTGTCCTTGCGGATATCGCTTTCTTTCAGCTCCACATCAAACTCTTCGGCCTCGGGCAATACCGCAACCGATGCCGCCGAGGTATGCACGCGACCCTGTGTTTCGGTTGCCGGAACGCGTTGTACCCGGTGAACGCCCGATTCATACTTCAGAATGCCATATACATTATCGCCGCTTACTTTGGCTACAATTTCCTTGAAACCACCCGACGTACCTTCGCTTACGTTGGTCACTTCCATGCGCCAGCCTTTGCGTTCGCAATACTTGGAGTACATGCGGAACAAGTCGCCGGCAAACAGCGAAGCCTCGTCGCCGCCCGTCCCTGCTCGTATTTCGAGGATTGCGTTTTTTCCGTCTTCCGGGTCGGCCGGAACCAGCAGAAGTCGAATTTCCTGTTCCTTTACGGGAATCAGTTCCTCGCTGGCTTCAATTTCGTCCTTCGCCATTTCGCGAATGTCCGGGTCACTTTCTTCGGCCAGCATTTGCTTGCCCGATTCAATATTGTCAATCAGGTTTTTATAGTCTCTGAATGCTTGCACGAGCGACTCTAAACGACGGTACTCCTGATTCAGCTTCACGTAGCGCTTCATGTCGCTCATGGTTGCCGGGTCGGTAATTTGTTGCCCAACTTCCTCGAAGCGGTGATTGATTGCTTCGTATTTTTCCAACAATGAATAATCTGCCATATGCGGTAGTTCCTAATTTCAAGTTAAATGTTTCAAGTTGAAGAAATTTCAACCGTTGAAAATCCAAATTCCAATCCGCCGTACGGCGGACAAATTCCCAAAAAACAAAGGCTACAACTCGCGCCTATTCTAACCTTCTAATATTCTAACCTTCTAATATTCTAACCTTCTAATATTCAAACGTTCCGAATTCCGACTTAATGGTCAGCCGTTTGCCTTTGAACGCTTCAACCCGGCCAACAATTTGCGTGTCAATGTTGAAGGACTTCGAAATAGCGATAATCGATTCGGCCAGTTCGGGTTTCACATAAATTTCCATGCGATGCCCCATGTTAAAGACCTTGTACATTTCCTGCCATTCTGTTTTCGATTCTTTCTGAATCAATTTGAAAAGCGGAGGAGCAAGGAAAAGATTGTCTTTTATAACATGTACATCATCAACAAAATGCAACACCTTGGTTTGGGCACCGCCTGAGCAGTGAATCATGCCATGAATATCAGCCCGGTGAGCATCCAGTATTTTTTTGATCACCGGCGCATAGGTGCGGGTTGGCGATAACACCAACTTTCCGGCATCGATACCCAGCCCGTCAATCGCATCCGTCAATTTTTTCGAACCCGAATACACCAAATCCGAAGGTACTTCAGCATCGTAGCTTTCGGGATATTTGCCGGCCAGGTAATGGGCAAACACATCGTGGCGGGCCGAGGTAAGCCCGTTGCTCCCCATGCCGCCATTGTATTCGGCTTCGTAGGTGGCCTTACCGTATGAAGCCAAACCAATAATGACATCGCCGGGCTGAATGTTATCGGCCGAAATCACCTCCGAGCGTTTCATGCGGCAAGTCACTGTAGAGTCCACAATAATAGTGCGAACCAAATCGCCCACATCAGCAGTCTCGCCACCGGTCGGATACACGCCGACACCCATTTTCTGCAACTGGCGGCAAAGTTCGTCGGTACCATTAATAATGGCAGCAATTACTTCGCCCGGGATTTTGTTCTTGTTGCGGCCAATGGTTGAGGACAACAAAATATTATCAACAGCACCCACGCATAGCAGGTCGTCAATATTCATAATCAAGGCATCCTGGGCAATTCCTTTCCAAACCGACAAGTCGCCGGTTTCTTTCCAATACATATAAGCCAGCGACGATTTGGTTCCGGCACCGTCGGCGTGCATAATGTTGCACCAGTCGGGATCGCCGCCCAGAACATCGGGGATTATTTTGCAAAATGCCTTGGGGAACAGTCCTTTATCGATATTTTTAATGGCATTGTGCACATCTTCTTTCGAAGCTGAAACACCCCGTGCCATATACCTGCTGTCGCTCATAAAATTGGATTCTGATTTCGGGGGGCAAAGTTAATATTTTTAGGGAATATCCCTGAGGCTATTTCAACGCTATGAAACAGCTGATTTACGTGCTATGCAACAAATGGTGACCTTTGATCGGATTTGGTATAAGGCTGTCTATTTGTTCTTTCTCAATTACTATTTACCACGAGAAACCCGAACACTTTTCCGATTCGCTATAAAAAAGACTTAAATTCAACTATTGAGTAAATATTTGATACTTGATGTAAATTCATAATTATATCTTTAGATTCTAACTTCACCGACTAGAAATATGGGAAAAAATTCAAACGACGGGATTTTGTGGAAAAGGATCACCCAGAATGATGAAGGTGCTTTCAGTATTGTTTTTGATATGTATTTTATTCGCCTCTGCAATTATTGCTATCCAATAGTGAACAAAACGGAAGCGGCGGAAGAAATTGTATCTGAAGTTTTTACAAAATTATGGATAAAAAGACACTCCATCCAAATTAAAGTTGATTTAAAATCGTATTTGTTTCGGGCCGTAAAAAATACTGCGCTGAATTTTTTGAGACAAGTCTCGGACCAAGTTAGCCTTGATGACGCAAATGTGAACGAACTTGAATCTTTTTATGTTGCGGATTCGAAATTAATTGACGATGAAGTTAACGCCAAGTTGGAGCAAATACTTAAGTCGCTTAGCCCCCAACAAAGTTTAGTACTTAGAATGTACAAGTTAGAAGGGTTTAGCCAGGCTGAAATTGCAGAAGTACTGTCGGTCTCAAAGAAAACAGTTCAAAATCACATCTATCTAGCTATCAAAACATTGACGGAACAGCGAAGCAAATATCGATACGAATTCTACTTTGCGTATATCTTATTGACAATAAATATTTTACAGATTTAAATTCCTTTCGTAAATATTTTTTAATCCTTTGACTGGGATTTTTTTCTGCAAATTGTGTCTACCTATTATCTAACCGATAATATGGTACAAAAAGAGCTTCACGAATTATTCGCCAAAAAGGAATCAAGGCTGATTTCGGATATTGAATTGTTAAAACTCGAATATCTGTTAAAATCAGAAGTAAATAGGGAAGAGTACAATCGGCTAGTAGCACTTACCCGCTCAATAAGTTTAACCATGAAATTTGATATCAGGAAAAATAGAGAACGGGTAATTAATGAAATCAGGAAATATGAGCCGGATTTTACTATGGGCAACAGCAACGAACCCAAGAAAATTCACTTACATATTTGGTCCTATTGGACTGCGGTAGTTCTACTTATTACCGTTGGAATAAGTAGTATTCTTTATTACTATCATGGGGACGACGGTTTTCTGTCAAAGGTAACTCACCAATACTATTCGGCTCGTCTCGGGCAAAACTTAACCGTAAAGCTAAACGATGGTTCAACAATTTTATTAAATGGAGGCTCAACAATCCATTTCTCTAGTAAATTTTCGAAAGTCAAAAGAAAAATCTGGCTCGAAGGAGAAGCATTTTGCCAGATTTCGAAAGACTCTGAACACCCGTTTGTAATAAACGTTGAGAATTATAAAGTTGAGGTGCTGGGTACAACTTTCAATATTGCTGCATACAAAGAAGACAAACTACTGGAACTTGCACTTATTGAGGGAACAGTGAAATTCATTCAAAACCCTAAAAATGAAATATTCATCGCACCTGGGAAGATGCTATCACTTAACAAACAAACTGATAAATATACGCAAGACACATTTAGTTACGACGATGTAATTGGGTGGAAAGACAACATTGTTGTTTTCCGAAATACTGCTCTCACTGAGGTTCTTAAAAATTTCGAGCGAAGATATGGTGTAATATTCGTAATTGAAGATGTGAATATCTCCAATTTTTATATTAATGCTACCTTTAGAAACGAATCGTTTGATACAATACTAAAAACTATCGAGTTTGCTACCGACATAGCGTTTGAACCCAATAACAAAAGCGAGATAACTTTAATTAACAAACAATCTAACTAATGCCTATGAACAACGAACAACCCCAAAGCTAAATATCCCGGAAACCCGATAAAATGTAGTTTCCCAAACTCCATCAGGACATTGTGTTTCAATAATTAAGAACCTTATCCAAACACGACTCAACTTATGAAAAATCTCTGTGCTAGAAAACTACTCACAATATCAGCTTATTACCTTATCTTTCAACTAGCCTGTTTTGGGACTTTAACGGCATCAAAAGTAACTTTTGGGCAAAGCTCTCCTAACCTGAAACTACCTCCCAACCGAAGCGCATATACATTGCGGGAATTTATCGACCTGACCGAGCAGCAATCGGCTTATCGGTTCTTTTTCGTCCAGGGCGAAATTAAAGAAGATACTCGAGTCAAAATCAATCCTGAACTAAAGAACCTAACAGAAATTTTGGACGATGTTTCAAAACAGACCGCCTTGCAGTTCAAGCTTTTAGATGATATAATCGTCATCAAGAAAATGGATTCGGCCGTAGCGGAAGCCCGGAATCAGAAGCCGGGCGAGAAGACGGTTGCCGGGAGGGTGATCGACAATAAGGGAGTCCCCCTGCCTGGTGTGTCCATTGTGGTAAAAGGGACGACAAACGGTACACTCACAAATTCGGACGGTGTTTTCAGCCTGAATGCCCCTGAGGATGCGACGCTGGTTTTTTCCTTTATTGGGATGACCACACAGGAAGCACCGGTGAACAAGCTTCCCCGCGAAATAGTTCTGGAAGAAACCACAACCGACCTGGAAGAGGTGATGGTTGTTGGTTATGGAACGCAGAAAAAGGCATCGGTAGTAGGAGCTATCCAAAACATTAATCCGGGAGAACTCCAAATCAGTTCGTCCAAGAATATTTCAAACACGCTGGCGGGCAAGCTTGCAGGCGTTATCGCTGTAACTCGTTCGGGCGAGCCAGGCTATAACCAATCCAATTTCTGGATTCGTGGTATTTCGTCATTTTCAGGAGGAACAGACCCGCTGGTCTTGGTTGACGGGGTACAGCGCACCCTCGATGACCTGGACATATCCGAGATTGAATCGTTTTCTATCCTCAAAGATGCTGCGGCGAGCGCCATGTATGGTGTCCGGGGTGCCAACGGAGTTATCTTGGTCAACACCAAACGGGGAAAAATACAAAAGCCGGTTGTCGAGATCAGGGTCGAACATGCCGTTACCTCCCCGACTCAAATGCCCTCCTTCATTGGTGCACCAGACCACATGCAACTGTTAAATGATCTGGCAGAAGAAGAATCGAAAGTTCCCTATTACGAACAAGAAAGGATTGACCTCACCCGAAGCAACTATGATCCGGAGCTATACCCGGATGTTGACTGGGTCGAATCCATCTCGAAAAACAATGCCTTCAATACCCGGGCTAACCTGAACGTAAACGGAGGATCGGCCTTGCTCCGCTACAATTTAACAGGCTCTGTGTATTATGAAGACGGGATCATGAAGCGGGACGAGTCGCTCTCTTTCGATACCAGTACCGGACTGACCCGTTACAACCTTCGTTCGAATGTGGATCTGAACCTTTCAAAGACAACCTCTGTCCGCTTCTCTGTTGGCGGTTATTTACAAAAACTGCGCAAACAAGCCAACTCGACTTCAACCACATGGGACTATGCGTTTCAGACACCACCCATGGTACACCCGGCCATTTACGCCGACGGGAAAATTCCGGTCAGGAGCGGGCGGGTCAACCCGTGGGCTTACTTGACCCAGTACGGATATGGAATTTACACGAGCAGTAAAATTGAATCCTTATTCGCCATCGAACAGAAACTCGACTTTATCACCGAAGGGCTTAGCTCAAAATTGTCATTCTCATTTGACAATTACAGTTACAGTTCGCTGACACGAAGTAAGGACCCGAGCTACTATAGCCCTGCAACCACACGTGATGATGAAGGGGATTTAGTGTTGACGCTTCTTAGTTCCGGTTCGGAGTTCTTAAACTACGAAGAAGGGAGTGACTACGGAAACAACCAAACCTACATGGAATGGATGATTAATTACGATCACACCTTTAACGAAAACCACAATGTAACCGGACTACTCCTCTACAACCAACGAAGCTATGACGACGGTGGCATTCAACCTTATCGGAATCAAGGAATTGCTGGTCGTGCAGCCTACTCCTATAAAAATAAGTATGTAGGCGAATTCAACTTCGGCTACAATGGCTCTGAAAACTTTGCCAAGGGGCAGCGCTATGGCTTTTTCCCCTCATTCGCTCTTGGATGGCTTATTTCCGAAGAGAATTTTTGGATCGGTGTGAAAGAAACAGTCGATTTTCTAAAACTTCGTGCTTCCTGGGGACAGGCCGGTAACGATCAGATTGGCTCCGACCGGCGTTTTGCCTATTTAACGACAATGAATACGGATGCTTCAGGTTATTCATGGGGAACTACAGGAAACTACGAAAAAGATGGTGTTGCCGAGGGTGAAATTGGCGTAAACAACCTGACCTGGGAGACCGTCACCAAGAAAAACCTGGGTCTGGAATTTGGCTTGTTAAATGCAGTACGCGTGCAATTTGATGTTTTCCATGAGTATCGGGACAATATCTTTATGCAACGCCGTACCATACCAACGCAGGCCGGACTCTTAAGTACACCGTACGCTAACTTTGGAAAAGTGAAAAACCGTGGCGGTGAGATCGCACTCACCTTCCATAAAAAAATTAACAAGACCGACCTGTCACTTTTTGCTAATGCAAGCTATGCTAAGAATGAAATTGTTGAATACGACGTGCCAATTGGACAGCAAGGGACTCACCAGGATATCACAGGCCACTCAATCAATGAATTGTACGGTTACAAAACCTTGGGTTTATATACTTCAGATGATTTTGATGCCTCTGGCAACTTATTGGCCGAACTGCCGCAGAACGAGCTGGCAGATGTTCGGCCCGGAGATGTGAAGATTCTCGATTGGAATGAAGATGGTGCCATAAACTCCAAAGACAAAGGCTATATCGGAGGCACAAATGACCCGCGGCTGGTTTACGGTTTTGGTGGCAATGTTTCATTTCACGGCTTCGACTTTAGTTTGTTCCTTCAGGGAGTGAGCGACACATACCGCTTTATTGGCGACCAAAGTGAGTACTTCATCCCGGGTTCGGGACAGGGTATTCAGGGTAATATTTTCACCAATTACACCGATCGCTGGACAGAGGCAAACCCCTCGCAAAGTGTCTTTTGGCCACGCTTGTCGTATTCAACCAACTATAATAACAACGCCAATTCAAGCTGGTGGAAAAAAGACATGAGCTTTCTGCGCTTGAAACAAGTTGAAATCGGGTACAACGTGCCGAAGTCGATCACAAAAGACAAAATTAAAGCGTGCCGGATATACCTCAACGGCAATAACTTACTGACCTTCTCCAAGTTTGATTTGTGGGATCCTGAGCTTTCAACCTCAAACGGTTGTAAATACCCGTCCATCAAATCGGTTATGCTCGGAATTGATGTCATATTTTGATACTTAAAACACTATTAAAGTCATTCGAAAATGAAAATCCAAACTAAATATATCGTGTTGGTTTTGCTGAGTACGCTTCTGTCATGTTCGGACTATCTGGATAAAGAAGCTGACACAGAGCTAACGATGGAAATGATTTTTAAAGACAAAGACCGACTGGAAGGGATGCTGGCCTATGCGTATTCCGGCATTCCTGAGCCTTCATGGGGTTATTTACGGACTACCGGGTGGAGCGTGTTCGGCGACGATTGGACACCTTCAGAGCGCTGGCAGCAATGGGGCTGGGATGCGATCCCGAAGATTACCGGGAACTGGAATACGGGCTCTACCTGGGAGGGAAATTACTGGGGTGGCTTGCCTCAACGGATCCGAACAGCCAATATCTTACGTAAAAACATTGTGCCGATTGACGGGACAACTATCGACGAACAGGAGGTAAACTATATCAAAGCAGAATGCCGGTTTTTACAGGCCTATTACTATAACTTGTTTGTGAACTGCTACGGTGTGTGCCCCTTTCAGCCGGATTATATTGCCCCTACCGATGGGTCCACCGAAGAACTATTAATTGGGCCGGCTCCCTACGATGAAATTATCGCCTGGTGCGAGAATGAAATGCTGGAAGCATCCGAGGAGCTGCCGGCAACTTATCCGCAAGCGATTAAATACGGACGTATAACCTCGATCATGTGCCTGGCAGCGCGGGCACGCATGTTGCTGTTTGCTGCCTCTCCCCTGGTAAATGGCAACCCCGACTATGTTAGTTTTACAGATACCAAGGGCGTTCCCCTTTTTAACGGCGTATATGATGAAACGAAATGGACAAAAGCGCTGAATGCCCATAAGCTGCTCATTGAAAAGGCTGAAGAAGCCGGCCATCAACTTTATAAAATGTTCAACGACGATGGTAGCATTGATGCTTTTGCATCCACCGCGTGGGTGCATGCCCGCACCTATGCCGACGGGAACAAGGAAATCCTGTTTGCCCATCCGGAAAACCAGACAGAACAAGACAAACACATGTCGCCTTACGGATCAAAAGGTAATGGGGGTGTGGGAATGACACAGTCGTTGGTTGATGCCTTCTTTATGGAAAATGGTTTGCCGGCAATAACAGGTTACGAGGGTGGCGATAAAACCAAGCCCATTATCAATGCCGCATCGGGCTATACGGAAACTGGCTTTTCAAGTACCGACGACGTACGCAATGCCGATAACTGGAACTGGTACGACGGCAAAAAAGAAGTTGCCGCCAAAGCCGGAACCTTCAACATGTATGTCAACCGGGAACCCCGCTTCTACAACGCCATTCTTTGGAACGGACGTTAT
This sequence comes from Mangrovibacterium sp., assembly GCA_047972415.1. Lineage (GTDB taxonomy): Bacteria > Bacteroidota > Bacteroidia > Bacteroidales > Prolixibacteraceae > Mangrovibacterium. The sequence continues at coordinate 14,851 of JBKEAN010000098.1, read as the reverse complement.
TACATCTGGTCCAACCGGAATGTCGATTTTTATAAATATGGAAAAGACAACAATTACACCCACGACGCACCACAAAACGGCTATTTGGGGCTTAAACGGAAACATCCGAACTCCGATTCCGAAAACAACTCGTACCAATATCGCCCGGGTATTGTGTATCGCCTGGCCGAAGCCTATCTGGGCTATTGCGAGGCCTTAAACGAAGCAAGCCCCGGAAACGCAGAAATCCTGACCTACTTGAACCGGATACGCGAAAGGGCAGGGATTCCTCAATATGCGACCTCCCAATCCGACGGATACATCAAAGTCAACCTGAACGACCAGGAGGAAATGCGCGACTTGATCCGAAAGGAACGGCGGGTAGAGCTATGTGGGGAAGGTATTCGCTACGACGATTTGAGGAGATGGAAGGAAGCCGAAGAAACGCTCAACGGCGATTTCTATGGAATGAATTTTTCGGGGAGCGAAAAGTCTGATGACGAAACAAATCCAAATGCCTTTTTCGTCCGCACAAAGTACCAGAAACGGGTCTATCACAAAAAATACTATTGGTTCCCGATTTATCAGGACGAAATTGATAAAAACCCAAACCTGGTGCAATCTCCGTATTGGACAGAATCTGAATAAGCGCATAAAACACAAAACAAAAAGTCAGTGGAACGAGCATGCCGGAACTCAATTACAAACACTTGGGTAGAGGTCATGCGAGTTCCATCCGACAATTTAAAAATAAACTATTTACGGATGAAATTGCCATAAGAGCCGAGGCTCATACAAACCGAGAATGAATAAATGGCAATTCCATGCGTACGTGATAAGGTTTAAATTGAAAGTTAAATTTTTATACAAATGAAACGAACATGTTGCGCGGCAACGCAAACAGCAATGAAGATAATCTTCAGCAACATGTGAGTTCCATCAGGCATTGAAAAACAAATTATCTTCTGATGAAAAAAATAAATTTCAACCCAATCGTCTTGGCCATCAGCTTGCTCATTATGAGCAGTTGTAGCGACGACAACGATGTTAGAATTGTTATCGACTCCGTTACAGACGGTATGCATTTAACTGCAAACGTAGCGGAAATAACCTTGTCGCAGGAACTAATGGACGAACCAGCCCTTACTTTCAGCTGGAGTCCCGCGCAAGAACGGAAAAATAAGGGGCAAATCACCTATTATTTCAAACTGGGTTTGTCGGGACTAAGCCCGGCTATCAGCAAAATCGAAATCGAGGACGGTGTTTCGGAATACAGTATTTCTCACTTCGATTTGAATAGCATGCTGCATGGCCTGGGTGTCAGTTTTGGAAGTACCGAAGAAATTGAAGCAGAAATCATCGCTTGGTCCGAAGGGGACTATTTTGTGAAACCCGAGCTATCGACGACCAAGGTTACGGTTACCACCTTCAAGATTACACCTGTAAACCTATATCTTGTCGGTTCGGCCAACCCGGCTGGACAGAACCTTACGGACGGCATCAAGCTCACCGAGATCGTTGAGGGTAAAAACATAGGCAACAATTACGAATGGCAAGGGCTTTTACAGGCAGGTACTTTCAAATTTGTGAATTCCACGATTGACGATGCGGGATCCTGGTCCAAGGGCACCAGTGAAACGGCTATGGTCAAAAATGAAACGGCCAGCAGTTCTGATGCCGAATTCACGGTAGAAAAAGCCGGCTTGTACTCCATCATTTTGGACAAGAAAAACCTTTCTATTGTTCACGGCTACAAAGGATTTAGCCATATTTGGGGTGTCGGCCTTGGAATTGGCATCGCCTGGTCAATGCCGTCTTCAACCGAGTTTGCCTGGGAACCGAACCATCCCGGCATCTTCACACTCGAATGCACAACTCAAGCCAATCAGGACTTCAAACTCCCGTATAATGATCAAAGTGCCGGATGGGGATGTCCTTTCTTGCGACCGGTCAATGCTAACGCCAATATCTCGAACGACAATCGGATACAAGCTACTCCCGCCGGATATGGCGATGACCTGAAATGGTTAATTACAGCCGATCAGGCCGGCGAGTGCATTCTCACAATTGATGCTTTCAATATGTCCATCAGTTTAGTGAAAAAGTAAATTACTACATTCTCTAGACATCATTAAATTATCACCCACTTGTAAATCAACCGGCTGAATTTAGCCGGTTGATTTCTTGTTTGATATGGTTCGTCTTTAGGAAATAAAAATTTGCCCATATCCATACAATCCCTGAGACTATTTCCTTTCGTATCCGATAACGATCTCTTTGAGCTTTCGGATTTCCTGATGCGGAAAAAATTCATTCAGCAAGAACCACTTCAGTCTTAAACTGTTTAAATTCGGCATAGCAAAACACGTCAACCTTATAGCAACAACCATGAAAGCTTACTCTTTATTGCTTATCACTATCCTGTCTTTTTCCATCAGCTTGCGCGCGCAAAACCAATTTCCGAACACGCTCAACTACGACGACGCTGCCGGTTCGCCTCCAGCCGACCTGAGCGCGATTGCCTGGCTGGCAGGTCATTGGCAAGGCGAAGCTTTTGGCGGACAAACCGAGGAACTGTGGGCACCACCTTCGGGCGGTTCCATGATGGGAGCTTTCAAACTAATTGTTGGTGATAACGTTGAGTTTTACGAACTCGAAACCATTTCGGAAGAAGCGGGGACACTAATCCTGCGGCTAAAGCATTTTGGCCCCGACCTGAAAGGCTGGGAAGAACGGGACAAAGCACTCGAATTCCGACTGGTGAAAGTGGAGCCCGGCAAGGTTTATTTTGAAGGCTTCACCATCGAACGGATCTCGGACAACGAAATATCCATGTATGTGCGAATTGAAGAGGGTGAAAAGATTGAAGAAGTAACATTTCCCTTTGCACGTGCGATACCGTGAGCTTTACAAAATTTTTCATATTCGGTATTTATGGTTAACTTGTGCTGCCGTATTCAAAAAAAAAACAGAAACTTGAAATAGCCATAAGAGCTTAAGCTCGTACAAACCGAAAATGAACAAATAGCTATTCCATGAGTACGTGACAAGTTTTAGTGGAAAATAAAATTTTATCCGGATGAAAACATCAATTAGCATTATCGCTTTTATAGCGCTGGCACTTGTTGCCTGTAATTCCACAAAAAAGATGGAACAAAAGAAAGGTACCACGGCCACTGAGCAGCAAACAACGCCAAAAACTGACTTCGACCATTCGGTTACCGAAAAGTACTGGAAGTTGGTTGAGTTGAACGGCCAGCCCGTGAGCATGGGCGAAAACCAAGCCAAAGAGGCTCACTTCATTTTAAAAGAAGCCGACAAACGCATTACCGGCAACTCGGGCTGCAACCAGTTTTCGGGCACCTACGAACTCGCCGACGGCAACCGGATACAGTTCTCGCAGCTCGTCTCAACCAAAATGGCCTGTCTGGACATGAGCCTGGAGCAGCGTTTTCTGAAAGTACTTTCGACCGTCGACAACTACAGCTTAAATGGCGACAGTCTTACACTTAACCGTGCACGCATGGCGCCACTGGCCCGTTTTGTAGCGGTATATTTTTAGTGAAAGGAACAATTAAAATTGAGGAGGAAAGCCATTCATACAACAAAAAAGTAACGCTCAATGTGTTATTTACAACTTACAGCGGCAACTCCTTGATTTTAAAACCCGGAAGTAACCAGACTCACAAACTATTCAAAATTATTCATTATGACCAATATCCGATTTCTCAACATCATTGCAATGTTGGCTTGTATCTTTGTAGTTGCCTGCTCGGCCCCCAGTCCACAACCAACAACCCTGAGTACCGATCCGCTTGAGTACTGGAACGAAGGCGCTGCCAAAACCGCTATCCTTAACTTTGTAACTGCGGCCACCGATTCGGCCAGTCCCAACTTTATTCCCGTAGCCGACCGCATTGCTACATTTGATATGGATGGCACCATCCTTCTCGAAAAACCGAACTATGTGATGTTCGACTTTATTGGGCGTTTGCTGAAACCCAAAATTGAGGCCAACCCAAAATTAAAGAACGTACAACCCTGTAAAGCTTTCATTGAAAAAGACATGGCTTACCTGGCCAGTACCGACCCGTACAGCGAACAAGGCCTGTGGGGACTGGATTTGTATGCCACCGAAGGCTATACCGACAAGCAGTTTAACGATTCGTTGAAAAATTACTTTACCACTGTTACCGACGAGCGATTTGGTAAACCCTACAACAAACTGGTTTACCCCCCGGTAGTTCAACTTATAAAATACTTGCAGGAGAAACAGTTCGACGTGTACATTGTCTCAGGCTCCGACCCCTATTTTACACGCAGCTTTTGCGAAGAAGCAGCCAATATCCCCGTTAAGAATGTAATTGGAACAACGGTGTTGAGCAAGTGGGTTGAAACCGACAGCACCTCGTATTTTGTGCGTACCCACGAATTCTCCAATCCAATTAATGATGAAGCCGGGAAACCGGTAAACATTTTGAACAAAATAGGGAAAGTACCGGTATTTGCCTGCGGAAACTCAACCGGCGATTACCACATGCTGCAATTCAGCAAAACCGCCCCATTCAGCATTCAACTCATTGTAAACCACGACGATTCGGTACGCGAATACAACTACCATGCCGAGAAAATGAAAACCCTTTGCGAACAAAAAGGTTGGCAGGAGATAAGTATGAAAAACGATTTTAAACTGATTTTTGCCGACTAAACACGTAGCAAAACCATCTCCGAAAACCGGGATAAGCGGCTCACTGGGCACAATTCGGTTGGGTTATAAACCATATCATTCTGCATTGTGCAAGTGCCAATCGAAAAGCGAGGGCAAATCCCTTTTGTTATACGCTCGCTTTTCGTTCTATCCTGTTCAAATTAAATACTGAAACAAGTCGGGTTTGTCGTTAATGTATTCGTACACAAACCCGTGTTCGGTCATGCGTTGCAGCAATCCTTCGAGATCGTTTTTATCAATCAGCTCAATTCCAACAAAAGCCGGCCCCTTTTCGCGGTTGTTTTTTTTGGAGTAGTTGAAATGCGTAATATCGTCGTGCGGCCCCAGCACAAAATCGAGAAAATCGCGCAGCGCCCCTGCACGTTGCGGGAAACGGATCATAAAATAATGTTTCAACCCCTCGAACAGCAGCGAGCGCTCCTTTATTTCTTCGGTACGGGTAATGTCGTTGTTGCTTCCCGAAACGATGCACACCACGTTTTTCCCTTTAATTTTATCGGTATAATAATCGAGTGCAGCAATAGACAGGGCTCCGGCCGGTTCAACCACAATCGCATCGCGGTTGTACAGTTCCAGTATTTTAGAACAGATACGGCCTTCGGGAACTGCAATAATGTCGTCCACCACTCTTTTGCAAATCGCAAAAGGCAAGTCGCCAACACGCTGAACAGCTGCACCATCCACAAATTTATCAATATTTTGCAGGGTCACCACTTCGCCCTGTTTCAACGACTCTGCCATCGATGCAGCGCCGGCCGGCTCAATCCCAATAATGCGGGTGTTCGGGCTTACTTGTTTAAAGTAACTTCCCACACCGGCAATTAGCCCACCGCCGCCAACGGGTACAAACAGGTAATCAATCTGGCAGGTCGACTCCTGAATAATCTCCAGCGCCACGGTTGCCTGTCCTTCAATAATCAAAGGATCGTCAAAAGGGTGGATAAACGTTTTTTGGTTTTCTTCGCAATCTTTCCAGGCTTCGGTGCTGGCCTGATCGTAGGTATCACCATACAGCACAATTTCAACAAACTGTCGCCCAAACATTTGTACCTGTTTAATTTTCTGCTTTGGTGTGGTTGTGGGCATATAAATTTTTGCCTGCACTCCCAGTTTGAAACAAGAATAGGCCACTCCTTGCGCATGGTTCCCTGCACTGGCGCACACAATGCCGTTGCTGAGCTGGTCTTCGCTTAGGCTTTTGATTTTATTGTAAGCCCCGCGAATTTTGTATGAGCGGACCAACTGCAAATCTTCCCGTTTTAAAAATACACGGGCTCCGAACTGTTCCGATAAGTTTCGGTTTTCGGAAAGGCTGGTTGGGCTCAGCACCTCATTGATGGTCAACTTAGCCCGGTTTATTGCTTGTAAGGTCGGGAAATAGCTGTCTGCCATAATCGTTTCTGTTAACTAAACATTGGATTTTACAACTTCGCCCGCAAAAGTATTGTTTTCGCCCACATGCGGTTCACCCCGACCCGAAAATCAATCCTTCGTCAACAAAAAAAGGAACTTATTTCCCGGGCTCGGGGCTGTATTTTTCGTGGTAGTCGGTAGAAAGGACCCGGAATTCAGTACGGCGGTTGATGGATTTGGCAATTTCTTGCTGTTCGGGAGTTAGTTTATTAATGAATGCCTCGGTAAGTTCGTCGTTGCGGCTCAGGAAATCGTATTGCTTAGCCAATTCCCGTGTCACTTTTTTAGGCCAGGTTTCGCCATAACCTTTTGCAACCAACCTACTGGTATTAATGCCTTTATAAACAAGGTAACCTACGGCAGCCTGAGCCCGCTTTTGCGAAAGTTCGAAATTATACTGCTCGGATCCAACCGCATCGGTATGCGACATCAACTCGATAGTAATCGTGGGATTGGCTTCGAGTAGGTTCACCAGGCTGTCGAGCGAGTGTTTCGATGGCTCGTTCAACTCCCAGGCGCCAAATGCATAACTAATGTTGTCAACCTTAATCGGGGCATTAATCGGCGCAAGGTAAAGTTTGATGTTGAAGTCCTTACTATCCGTAAGCCCAGCAGTTGATTGCCGCACTTTATCGTTCAGGTAGCCATCGCGGAAAGCGGCAAATACATATTCGGTTTCGGTGTTCAGCTTCACCTGAAACTTGCCATCGTTGGCGCGCATGCTCAGGTTGGTGCCGTCGGTGGCAATTACCCGGACACGGGCGCCATCAATGCGCTGACCGGTTTCCTTGTCAACTATTTCGCCCGACATGCGGTACACTTTCGGGGGCAGGAAGAACGAATAAATATCATCGCTACGAGAGCCCTTTCTGTTCGAACTAAACATCCCATGCGGGTTTTCTTCCTGAATGAAATTCATTCCAAAATCGTCGCCCGATGAGTTTACGGGCACTTGCATATTCTCGATAGCCCATTTACCACTTTCTGCTTTGCTGGCCTTAAAAATATCGAGCCCGCCCATACCGGGCCAAAAGTCGGACGAAAAATACAAGTTCCCCTTCCAGTCGGTAGTCGGAAATACTTCGTTGCCCGGCGAGTTGATTTCGGGCCCCAGGTTCACTGGGTCTGAAAAATTGGTCTCTTCGCGCGTTGCCATCCAAATGTCGGTTCCGCCAAACCCTCCGGGTCGGTTGCTAACGAAATACAGGGTATTGCCGTCGGCTGAAAACGCCGGGTGTGCGGCCACCAAACTATCGGCAGCAAGCGACAGCAAAATCGGCTCCGACCAGTTTCCGCGCGACATACGCGATGCAAACAAACTGGCTCCCATATCGGCGCTTTTATCGGAACGGCACCGGGTGTACACCATCAAATCGCCATTGGGCGACACAGCTGCGGCCCCTTCGTCATCCCCGGTATTTATAATCCCGTTTTCTTCAAGCAGTTCGGGTTCCGACCATTTTTGCTTTTGCAATAAAAACTCCGAGCGGTACAAATCGCCAAACGGCTGACCGGTTATCCCGCTTTTGCTCTTTTTATCGCTTTTGTCTTCGCGCATCGACGAGAGAATGATCTCGTTGCTTCGCCCAATCATAAAAGCCGGGGCATAATCGCTGTATTTCGAATTCAGCTCCGAAACCGAACTCACCACGTAGCGGGTCGGGTTCGCCTCCCACTCCGGGACAAAAGTGCAGGCTTGCAATCCCGACAAGGCTTGCTGATCGCCGGGAAACAACCCGAGGTATTGCTGATAAAAAATAGCAGCTTCTTCAAAATTTTGCGAAGTTTTCAGGCACTCAGCGCAATACAGAATAGCCTTTTTATTTGGATAATCGCGTCGTACGGCGTTTTTGTACCAAATGGCTGCGCGGCTGTAATCAGCCAATTTGCGATAACATTCGGCCATCTGAAAAGCCATTTCCTGGCGGTGCTGAGGGTCGCTATCCTTGCGGTATGCTTTGCGGTATTTCTCGGCAGCCCGATAATATTCGCCCTTTTGGTACGACGACAATCCCGAACGAAACGACCCTTGCGAGGAGCAGCCGCTCATGCCGACATACAGCACTAAACATACCAATAAGTTAATTGAGCAATGTTTCATTAATCCGCGAGTTATCTATAAACGAACGATCGACCAATGTAATTTGAAACGCAAATTTTCCGAATAAAGTATCCCATTCCGGATTTTCCTGCAATGGTTTGGGTTGAAGGGATGAAAATACACTTTCCGCACCAATTTAAAAGGTATTAATTCGTTCACCTTAACAAAAAAACAGGGACTCTATTCCGGGTATTACCTTGCGGCATAAAAAAGAGGCTGGCCCGACAAACAGGCCAGCCTTTTGAATTAGTTATTTTACGAACAACAGCTCGCGGTACTTTGGCAATGGCCACAACTCGTTGTCAACAGCCAGTTCCAGTTTATCAATATGGTAGCGTATTTCTTCCAGGAACGGAAACACAGTTTGCTCGTATGCCTTTGCTTTTTCGGCACCAGTTTCCTTTACATTGGCTATTTTACGGGCCTCAACCATGTTTTTCACTTTGGTTTTAATGTCCGAAACATGGTGCCCGATTTCGCGGATCAAATCCATCCGGCCGGCAGCAAGCGATTCAAACTCGGCAGCTGGAAACACGTCTTTCAAAGCTCTTACATTGGTCAGCAGCGTAGTTTGGTACTGAATGGCAGTAGGTACAATGTGGTTAATAGCCAAATCGCCAAGCACGCGTGCTTCAATTTGCACTTTCATCGTGTACTTCTCGTATTCCACTTCGGCACGGCTGGCCAGTTCGTGTTTGCTCAGCACTTCGGCAGCCGCAAACAAGGCAACCACATCGTTCCGGGTGTAGGCCGAAATGGCTTCTGGCACGCTCGTTACGTTGCTCAAACCTCGTTTGGAAGCTTCTTTTACCCAATCTTCACTATAGCCGTTGCCGTCGAAACGTATCGCTTTGGTTTCAATAATCAAGCGTTTAAGTACCTGAAAAATAGCTTCGTCCTTTTTAACATTCTTCTCAATCAAGGCATCCACTTCAATTTTAAACTTGCTTAACTGCATTGCCAGTGCCGTGTTAAGCGCGATGAGCGATGCCGCACAGTTGGCAGACGAACCTACCGCCCTGAACTCGAACCGGTTACCGGTGAAAGCAAAAGGCGACGTACGGTTACGGTCGGTAGTATCCAGAATAATTTCGGGGATTCGCCCGATGTTGAGTTTGAGATTGGTTTTTTCGTCCGGGGTCATTTTTCGTTCAACCACGGCTTGCTCCATCAGGTCGAGCATCGAACTGACTTCGGAGCCAAGGAACACCGAAAGAATGGATGGCGGGGCTTCGTTTGCGCCCAAACGGTGGGCATTTCCGGCCGAGTAAATGCTGGCACGCAACAAATCCTGATGATCAAACACCGCTTTGAGGGTATTTACAATAAAAGTCAGAAACTGGATATTTGATTTCGGGTTTTTACCAGGCGAGAACAAGTTCACGCCGGTATCGGTTTCGAGCGACCAATTACTGTGTTTGCCCGAGCCATTAATCCCTGCAAAAGGTTTTTCGTGAAACAACACCATGAATTTATGCCGACGGGCAATTTTTTTCATAATATCCATCAACAGTTGGTTGTGGTCGTTGGCCAGGTTGGCTTCTTCAAACAGGGGTACCACTTCGAACTGGTTTGGTGCCACTTCGTTGTGGCGGGTTTTCACCGGGATACCCAATTTATACGCTTCGTTCTCCAAGTCTTCCATAAACCGGTATACCCTTGTGGGAATGGAGCTAAAGTAATGGTCGTCGAGCTGCTGATCTTTACTCGATGCGTGCCCCATCAGTGTCCGTCCGGTAAGTACCAGGTCGGGCCGGGCCATGTACAGTGCTTCGTCGATAAGAAAATACTCCTGTTCCCAGCCCAGGTTGGCCTGAACTTTTGTCACCGATTTATCGAAATACTCGCATACTGCTGTTGCCGCTTTATCGATAGCGCTTAACGAGCGGAGGAACGGGGTTTTATAGTCGAGCGCTTCGCCGGTGTACGAGATGAATACGGTTGGAATACACAAGGTACCATCGACAATAAAGGCTGGCGACGAAGCGTCCCAGGCTGTGTAGCCACGGGCTTCGAAGGTTTGCCGGATACCACCGCTGGGAAACGACGAAGCATCGGGCTCCTGCTGAGCCAGCAATTTCCCCGAGAAAGCTTCCACCACACCGCTATCTTCGCCATGTACAATAAAAGCATCGTGTTTCTCGGCAGTGCCATCGGTCAACGGGTGAAACCAATGGGTATAGTGGGTAGCGCCGTTTTCGGTGGCCCAGGCTTTCATTCCCTGCGCCACTTGGTCGGCCATTTTCCGTTCGATGGGAATGCCTTTATCAACTGCCTCGCACACTACATTGTAAGCTTCGCGCGAAAGATACTTTTTCATTTTTGGCCGGTCAAATACCTTTGAGCCAAAATAATCGGAGGTGAGGTTGTGTTCCCGGTGCACTTGCAAAGCTTGTCTTCCAAGTACTTCTTCCAGGGCTTTAAATCTAAATACAGCCATGTTATGTTCTTCAAAAAGTTAAGGTGAATCGTTTTCAAGAAAGTGATTCCTACTAGATTCTCCTGAAATTATTTCCAATCTGAATTTTCAGGAAATCAAAAATAGTTGTTTTCTGGTTCAACCTCCACATCTCCATCGATTTTATCACACAAATACACTTCTTTTCCAATCACCCCCTTTCTAAAAATCCCCCCTTTGTCGAGAATAGTACAAAAAATTTCCAGTTGAAGCCGGCAAATAAAAAATCGACTTCAACAACCAATAAGTTTTTGCAGCCCGAAAGGCAGGAACACGGCGAAAAAGAGCGATATTCGCAATAATTCGTACCTGGGCCGGTCGTTTATTCCGCCGCCATTCGTACTTAACAAACTGAAGGTAGAAGAATTTGATAGCTATGGGAGAACAGGAAATCATCCGACGGCTGGAAGAAGCTGGCCATAAAAAAATAAGGTTCGCGGTATGTGACATTGATGGGATTTTGCGTGCCAAAACCCTGATGATTGAAAAATTTGCAGAAATCAGCGGACACCACACCGGGTTCTGTGACGTGGTGTTTGGCTGGGACTCGGGCGACCGTTTGTACGACAATGTTGAAATAACGGGTTGGCACACCGGCTACCCCGATAAAAAGGCTATAATCGATCTTGGCACCATGCGTAACGTGCCATGGGACAATAATATTCCGTATTTTCTGGGCGACTTTAGCAGCGAGGACGGGACTGTTGCCGCGTGCCCGCGCAGCTTACTGAAATCGATCCGGCAGCAGTGCAGCGACATGGGTTTCAAAGCTGTGTTTGCCCAGGAGTTTGAATGGTTCAACTTTATAGGCACCCCAAACAGCATAACCAGCAGTAAGTTCACCAAGTTGCAACCCCTTTCGCCGGGCATGTTTGGTTATTCGCAGCTACGGCCTTCACTTAACACCGGGTACTTCAACGAATTGTTCGATTTACTCCTGCAATTCGATATTCCACTCGAATCGCTACACACCGAAACCGGACCGGGCGTTTACGAGGCAGCCATCCGGCACGACGAAGTTCTGAGCGCCGCCGACAAGGCAACCCTGTTTAAAACAGCGGTGAAGGAAATTGCATACCGGCACGGGATTGTAGCCACTTTTATGGCCAAGTGGAACGAGCAGCTCCCCGGTTGCAGCGGACACCTTCACCAAAGCTTATGGACCAGTGACCAAAGTAAAAACCTCTTCTACCCTGGCGCCCCAAACAAACCGATGAACAAACTCGCGGAAAGCTACCTGGCCGGCTTGTTACACTGCCTACCCGAAGTAATGCCCATGTACGCACCAACCATAAACAGCTACAAGCGGCTGCGCGATGGAGCCTGGGCACCAACCACGGCTACCTGGGGCTACGAAAACCGCACCACTGCCGTACGTACACTGAACGGCGACGAAAAATCGACCCGGCTCGAAATGCGCGTGCCTGGCTCGGACACCAATCCGTACCTGGCTATGGCAGCTTCGCTGGCATCGGGGCTGTATGGTATAAAACATGGGTTAAAGCTGAACACCCCAGCAACTATTGGGAACGCCTATACCGACCCGACAGCCTTAAAACTGCCCGGGAACCTACTGGAAGCAACACAACGAATGGCCAACTCGCCCGTTGCCAACGAACTGTTTGGGCACGACTTCACCCATCACTTTACGCAAACCCGTATTTGGGAGTGGCGCGAATTTGCCAAAGCCGTTACCGATTGGGAACTGGAACGCTATTTCGAAATTATTTAAACAACAAGCTACCAATTATCGATTTGAAGAACGAATGGAAAAGATTGACAACTACCATATCATCCGGCAAGCCTGGAAAGAATACGACGATCGGCACGAAATAAAAGGCATCTTCGATGTCAGCGCGCATGTGTCAACCAACTCGGTGTACAAAGTATCGTTTTACGACCGGCAACCGGTATTTGCCAAACTGTCCGATTATGGCAAGTTTGAACATTTCAAGGAAGAACACATCATTATCAACAACTTATCCAACAACCTTGAAATTCCTTACGAGTCTTTTTTGGCGCAGTCGCTGGTTAAACGAAACGACTTATTTGTTTACCGCTATTATTCGCATGATCATTGCGCCTGGGTGGTGTTTTACAACCCCATTAAGGTGAAACATAAACTACCGCGCCGGTTGGACGACAAACTGGTGAAAACCATGGGGCGTGAGTTGGCTCGCTTTCACAAGGCTTGCTACAACGCCAGTGCATCGCTGCCAACCAACTCGAAAACCGTACTGACCGATATTCACAAATTGATAAAAAATGTACGCGATCAGAAATTTGTAGCCTCGCCTGAACACAAGGATCTGATTTTGCGCCAATGCGACCAGTTTCTGAAACAGGCCGACCATTACAATTACCTGTCGGAAATCGAAATTATCCCGGTTTTTGTCGACTGGAACATCGGTAACTTTTCGGTTACGTCCGACGGGCGTTTTTACTCGCGCTGGGACTATGACTGGTTCCGCATGTCGAGCCGGGTGATGGATTTTTACTTTTTCAGCCGGGTGGTGTCGAACGTTGGCGACCGGACCGTTTTCAGCTACCTGATTGACACACTGAACGAAGAGCGCTTCATTAGTTTTCTGAAAGAATATCACCGTATTTACCCGCTTACCGAGCCAGAAGTACGCCTGATTGAAGAGTGCTATCGTTTTTTTATTTTAAATTACGTAATTAAAGACGGACAATATTTTTTCCAATCAACCTATGCCCGAAAACTACAAAAAGAAGCCTACGAATCGTATTTACCCACCATCGAAACCAATTTTGATGTCAACAAACTACTACGGGCCCTTAAGCTGTAAATTATGAGAACAAAAGAATTTAAAAGCATTGTAACCAAGTACAAAACTGTGTTTTTCGATGCCTTTGGGGTTTTGAAAAACCACAAAGGAATTATTCCGGGAATTGATAAAACTTTTGATTTTCTGGATGCGCACGGGATTGATTATTTCATTCTGACCAACGATTCGTCGCGCGGGCCCGAAGAACTAGCCAACGGCTATATCCGGCGGGGCATCAATGTTATTACACCCGACAAAATTATTTCGTCGGGGATGCTTGCCCGCGACTGGCTTCAACTTAAAATAAAAGAAGGCCCGGTGGCTTACCTGGGCACGCGCGATTCGGCGCACTACGTTGAAACAGCCGGGCTGGAAACCTTAGCGATTAAAGACATTGACCTCGAAGATATTGACCATATTAAGTGCCTGGTTTTTTTGGACGACGAAGGTTTTGACTGGAACCAGGACATCAACAAAGTAATTAACCTGCTGCGCAAACGCAACATGCCGGTTATTGTGGCCAACACCGACATTCATTACCCGGTAAGTAAAAACGATGTTGCTGTTGCCGTTGGCGGAATTGCCGATTTGGTAGAAGAAGTACTGGGCAAACGCTTTATCCGTTTTGGGAAACCCGACGCGCAAATGTTTATGTTTGCCTACGAAAAAGCCTGCGAAAAACAGCCCCTCAAACGAAACGAAATTTTAATGGTGGGCGACACCCTGTTTACCGACATTATTGGAGGAAATAAGTTTGGCATGGACACTGCGCTGGTACTTTCGGGAAATACCCTGCCCGAAATGGCGCAGGTACGCATCAGATCAACCGGTATTATTCCCAACTACGTTTGCGAATCGGTACTGATTAACGTTTAGCTGAAATAGGCCAAATTAGTAATCCTAATCAATACCGTCTTAAGCTCTTTTTCGATAAAATGTCATTCCTCAAGCCGGGAATTATCTTCCTCGCCGGCGATTTTCGCTTTCGGGGAAGCCCAGGCGAGGATAGTTCGCGAAACGATGCCTGTCGCTTGGATGATACTCGGGTTTCAATAGCCCGTTTTGGCGGCAATCTCGGTCAACGCAGCCACCAGCCGGGCATCGGCTGTTTTTCCCTGCGTGGCCACCCGGATATGGAACTGGTCGAGTCCTATTTTGTTGGAACAATCGCGTACATACAAGCCGTACGCCTCAAGCAAATGCATTTGCAGGTCGCGGGCAGTCATCCCTAAATTAATTTTCACCAAAATAAAGTTGCTGCCGGTGGGGTAAACTTTCAACCCCGGAACGCTTTTCAGTCCCTTGTAAAAAGCCTGGATATCGTCCACAACACGCACTACCGATTGTTGGTAATCGGCATCGGTAGCGGGTAACATGCCCAG
>JBKEAN010000097.1:0-12030 GCA_047972415.1 Mangrovibacterium sp. | reverse complement strand
TGAAAATAAACACGAGTAATACAACAATCGCCAGGACTAACTTCGGAAGGTTGACTAAAACGGAATGTTCCCACGATTTTAAGATGCTTTCCAGACTAACTATTGATTGATCCATAAAAAACTTGGTTTGTAAGTTATTTCACTTGCCCACTAGTGCTTCCACCCGGCACAGGCCAGACAATACAGGAACCCATTCGCCGGGGAGCATCTTTGATCCCTGAATTTAATCAAGTTTTTGAATTTGATGCAAGATCACAACTCACTCATTCAAAAATTACGGAACTTCATTGTCCTTAAATGAGATAACAAAAAACCATTTCCCCATCAGACGATTAATATTATCGGTCATTATTCCCATCTTCCGGCTACCATCGTCCCTCGCGGCAGGCAAAGAAGCATTCCGTCGTAAAAAATCCCGTACCGAAAGGTTTACACCTGCCCGTACGGGATTACATGTTATGTTGCCTTACTTTTCAGGCAACGGGGTAGCTCTAATTATAACCTTCGTTTTGCTGGTACAAACCGGGGCTTACGTTTAGTTGGTTCAGCGGTATTGCGTACAGGTAGCGACCAGCTTTCACATCGCTTACATCGGTGCCGTCGGGATTGTTGTAGCGGTTGAACTTGGCAATTGTGCCCGACTGCCATTCGTTCCAGCGTACCTGGTCGAACCAGCGCACGCCTTCGCCCATCAGCTCAACGCGGCGCTCGTTTTTAACAAAGGCCAGGGCTTCGGCAGCCGAGCTGGCCGACTCGGCGGTGCAGCCTGCGCGTTGGCGAATGCGGTTAACAATAGCCATAGCGCCTGTTACATCCTTCGTTGTTAGAATTTCGGCATACATGAGCAGGATATCTTCGTAGCGGATAATGGGAAGGTTAACCCCCCAGTCGTAGTCGTCTTTCATGCCGGTTTCGGCATCAAGCGACAAGCCCAGAGCCGTAATTTTACGCTTCGTTGGCAAGTATTTGTAAAACATCGACCGGGTATATACATCCACTTCGGTACCATCGGCCAGCTCCAGTTGCTCGGTTGCCTGCGAATAGGCCGGGTAGTTGGGTTCGGCAGCGTAACCAGTAAGCACAGAATAGCCAATGCCACGGGCATCCTTGCGGGTAACACCATTCACCGTGTAGGTTTTGTCAAATTCGTACATCAAGCTTTTCTCCAACCAGATTTCGTTGCCAAATATCCGTCGGGAAGTATAAGTAGGCGGCAATGCCGGGCTGAAGTTGAAAAGAGCCGGGTTACCGGTGCCGCCTATGCGGTACTGGATAGCAAATACCGAGTACTTATTGTAGTAGGTGGCCGCCGGCATCCATTGGGTGCGCCAAGCAGTGCTGTCCGGAGCCCAAAATTTGTCGCCGTTGCTTTCCGAATAAGCAATTACAGCCTTTAGCTCGGTTTCGGCCAGGGCTGTTGCCGAAGCATCGTTCAGCGGGAAACCTGCCATAGTCATATACACACGGGCAAGCATGGCCCGGGCTGCCACTAAATCGGCACGGCCGCTGCTTGCTGCCGACGCGTTTTTACTGTCAACCATCGCGGTGCGGAGCGGTAGCTTGGCAATAGCCGTGGTGAGGTCGGGAACAATGATGTTGTCGTAAACTTCGCGCGGGCTTGACTGCCCGATTTCCTTTACTTCCGAGGGCGACATGGGCGAATCGATAATTGGCACATTGCCGAACAGGCGCACCAATTCGAAGTAGGCCCAAGCACGCAGGAAATACGCTTCGCCCAAAAACTGGTCTTTCATTGCAGTATAGGTGCCAAAGTCGCAAGCTGGTATTTTAGCCAGTGCCACGTTGGCATCGTAAATTACTTTGTACAAACGGTTCCATGCACTGTTTATGGTCGTCAGGTCGTTGCCGGCACGAAAGGTTGCAATTTCCGAATACTCGCGCAAGCCATTGGTCTGGGGGTTTGCCCAAACATTGTCGGAACGGCACTCCGACAGCAGCAAATACTCATCGTCTGACAGGTACCGCAAATCGGCATAAACACCAATAATGCCCTGTTCCGACTGCGAGGGCGTTTGGTAAAAACCATCAGAACCCAACAGGTCGGAGGGCGGCGTATCGAGCAAATCGTCGCAGGCAGTTGCCGATAAAATCAGAGCAAACGCGGCAAGCGCAGTCTTTATCATTGTTTTTTTATACATGTTCATGTGTTTTTCAGGTTAAAAAGTGAGGTTTAAGCCCATGGTGTAGATGCGGGGCAGCGGATAACCGCTGTAGTCGAGGCCAAGCGCGCTTTGGCCACCAGGTACCGTACTGGCCCCGGTATTGGCAGCCTCGGGCGAGTAACCGCCATAGTAGTTGTCCCACCTAACCAGGTTTTCGATGGAAACATACACCCGTGCCGATGAAATGGTCTTCGGATTAACCGGCAGCTTATACCCTACCGTAAGGTTTTTCACCCGTAAGTAGTTTGACGAATACAGCCAACGCGAATCGAGTGTGGTACCGGTGGTGCTGCTTAAGATGTATGGCACACTGCCATTGCCTTGTTCGTCTTCCGACCACCAGGCATCGCGCCAGTGACCCATGACGTTGCTGCTTGCACCCATACTCGGACGGTCGATGGCGCGACCGATGATGCCATAGATTTTACCCCCGGTTTGGGCGGTAAGTAAAAGCGACAAATCGAAGCCTTTGTAGCTGAAGGTATTGGTTAACCCATAGGTTACTTTGGGTGTTGGGCTGCCCAGGTAATCGCGGTCATTGGTTTTATCGAAGGCGCCGTCGTTGTTCAGGTCGCGGTAGCGGATATCTCCCGGAAGAATGGTTTTTCCTTCGAAGGTAACTGCAGTTCCGTTGTGGGCGGCACTGTAGGCATCAATTTCGTCCTGGGTTTTCCACACGCCAACGGCGTCGTACATATAATAGGTATTAATAGGCTTACCTACCATCAATATGTTAGAAGGGTTGCTGCTGTCGAAGCCCGAGTAAATGGGTGTGTCATCAACCCCAAGCGACTTTACTTCGTTGGTATTAAACGAGAGGTTCAGCGAAGTGTTCCATTCAAACTTACCTTTCATATTGGCGGTATTCAGTTCAATCTCGAAGCCCTTGTTGCCAATATTTCCCAGGTTGTCCCACACGGTGGTAAAGCCCGATGCCCCCAGCGAAGGCACTTGGTACAGCAAATCTTTGGTGGTTTTGGTGTACCAGTCGAGCGAGAGCTGGATACGGTTTTTCAAGAAACCAAAATCAACCGCTACATCGGTACTGTGTGTCTTTTCCCATCCCAAATCGGCGTTTCCGAGCGAGTTGGCATTGTAACCGGCATAGCCAGCGTAGTTAACGGCTGTAAGCGAAGCGTAGGCTGCCGTACTGCTAATGGAGTTGTTACCGGTAATCCCGTAACTAGCCCTCAGTTTAAGGGTATTCAGCCACGACCAGCCCAAGCCTTTGAAAAACTCTTCGTTGGAAACTAACCAACCGCCCGAGAAGGCCGGGAATATCCCCCATTTGTTATCGGCGCCAAACACCGAACCGCCGTCCCAACGCACACTACCCGACAGCATATAGCGCTCGTCGTAGTTATACTGCAAACGGCCAAATACCGAAGCCAGGTTATTGGGTGTGGCTTGGGTAACCAGGTCGGTACTCACGGCTATTTTAGTGCCGTCGAACGAGTAATTAATGGCGTCGTTCGGGAAAGGCTTGCTGAAGCTCTGGTTCGTAGTAAAGCCGATATTGGTTTTTTCGGCTGAGGCCCCCATCATGAACCCGAAGTTGTGCTTCTCAATACTCTTGTCGTAATTTACCAGCACTTGCGCCAGCGTGCTCCATTTACGCGCGGTGTTGTGACCCCCCGACGAGTTTTGCCCCTCGCCCTGCGCCCAGTTGCCTGTGGTAGCAGAGAAAACGTAGGTTGCCCCGTCCAGGTCGTAGTAATTTGCCGAGGCCGACAGCTCAATCTTCAAGCCTTCGAGTGGCGTTACCCGCACAAAAGCGTTGCCTATCATTTGGAGAATCTCGTCTTTGCGGATATTCTTCTCCATGTAATAAACCGGGCTCGATGTGCTGCCTGCCCAATTGTACCGGTTGTTCGGCTCCACGTTGGTCATGTAACCCACGCCCGGTTCCGATACGGGTGCCGACGACAGTACCTGGTGCGAGCGGGAGTCCTTACCGTTGGCTAAACCTGCGCCGTTGCGCAAAATATAGGTTGGGGCAAGTGATAAGCCCGCAGAGAGGTATTTGTTTATTTTCGACTCAATATTGGTGCGGAAGCTGATGCGCTCGTAGGAGGTACCGGTAGCTAAGCCGTCCTGGCTCATGTAACCGCCGGAGAAGAGGTAACTGGTGTTGTCGGTACCGCCGGCCACATTCACATTATACTCCTGCACAGCCGCATCGTTGTAAAAGCGATCCTGCCAATCGAGCAAGCTCAGGCCTTCGTCGGTAGCCGTGTAGGTATGGGTCGATTTCATATCCTCGCTCATGTAATTAAACCAGCGGTCGTCGAGGGCATAATTGTAGTTGGTGGCGCTAAGCGCCAGTGTGCTCATGCGCTGGGCGTTCGAGTCCATAATAGTGGCCGTGGTAATGCCTTTGGCCTTGGCGGCAGCCAGGTAGCTGGCATCGTTCCACTTGGTACGGAACTCCATCCACTCGGTAGCGCTAAGCAGGTCCATTTTCTTTTCGAGGGTTTGTATGCCATAGCTTGCCGAGAAAGTAATCTTTGGTTTTCCGTTTTTCCCTTTTTTAGTAGTGACAATAACCACCCCGTTGGAGCCGCGCGAACCGTAAATGGCCGACGAGGCGGCATCTTTCAGCACTTCCATGCTCTCAATATCCGATGGATTAATACCGGTTAAGCTGTTTAAGGGAACGCCGTCAACAACATACAAGGGATCGGAGCTGGCATTGACCGAGGCCGCCCCGCGAACGCGGATTTGCAGGTCGGCACCCGGCTCGCCGGTGGTTGTGCGTACGCTTACACCAGCCAACTGACCTTGCAGGGCCGACTCGGGACGAGCCAGCGGTCGGTTCTCCAGGCTGCTGGCGTCCATGCGTGATACGGCCGAGGTAAGGGTACTTTTTTTCACGGAGCCGTAACCAATGGCTACCACTTCTTCAAGTCCGATTGATTCTTCTTCCAAAGTTATATCGATGTTTGACTTGCCCGCAACGGGTACTTCCTGCGGCTTCATGCCTACAAACGAAAAAACAAGAGTACCGTCCGATGGAACATCGGAGAGCATGTAGTTTCCATCGCCGTCGGTAATTGTTCCTTTCGAAGTTCCTTTCAGCGCAACGGTTACCCCGGGCAGCGGAAAGCCTGTATTATCAATTACTTTTCCTTTAATACCGACCGATTGGGTTAAAGCTGCCTGACCAGGTACCGCTGCTACAGTTGTTTCGCGTAACATTGCGGCTAAACCGCCAGAGGCGGGTTTATTTAAAGGAGAACCACCGTTGGCAAAGCTATTGGCCGTAACCAGCAGGCTCAGAAACAGTGTTAGTTTTAGAATTCTTAAAATCTCTCGCACACCGGGCCATGCCACGGGCGCTACCATGCTGCTTTTTCTCATAAGTTAAAGGGATTAATTTTAGTATGTGTTTGTATTAGTAGAAGTCCGGATAGGCGATGGCTTGTATCAAGCGTCGCCTTCCGCCTTTTTCTTTTTGTATTTGTTTGCTGCCAGGCGGCGTTGTACCCTCAGGTTATTATCGGTAATAATTTGTGACACAACCTGGGCAAATGCCGCATACGTGGCGTTTTGCTTACGCACCAGCCAGCGCATATCCTCAACCAGTTCGCTGTTAATGCTTTTTATTAGTTTTGTTTTTAGTTCGGTGGCATTTTTGTAAGTGGCTTCTACCGATTTACTACCTTCGAAACTTAAGCTGGCGGCTTCAAAGTCGTCTTGCGCTATACTTAGCATACCTAGTAGTTCGGTGCAGCCCAACACCTTTGTAATATCCAGCGCATAAGTGGTCTTGGCCAAATCAAGCAGGAGCGAGTTAAGCAGGGTCGATTCGGTGGCATAGCTTTCGCTAAGCATACTTAAACCGTAGTTATCCAATAGCTTCATTAGTTTTTGCCCGGCGCTTTTAACATCGTCAATGGGTACATGGGCAGCTCCCTGCACCACAAAAAACAAGTCGCGCACCAAGTCGTCGCGTATAGCATCCTTCTCTTCCAAATCCGAAGTTGCTTTCATACGCTTTAGGCTTCGTTCACCTCAACTAAATTCTGCCTTGCTGTGCCGAAAAAACCATCCATGTAAACATCGGCTCCCAAACCGCTTGCATCGTAAGCGGCTATCAACAAGCTCAAAACATCAGCTACTTCGGTAGCAAGTGTTTTGTGTGTTAGTTTATTAATCATCGCTGTTAGTTTTAATTAGATTTGAATATTTATCTGCTTCTAAAAAAAAATAAGCCTTGCTACTGGAGGTAATTTTAGCCCTATTAAATTACAAATAATAAGTTGAAATAGCTGCCACAATCCATTATTTTTTTTGAACGAAAATGTAAAAATAAATTGCTTCAAACAAAGTAGTTACAAATCGAACAAATAAACGGCACAATAAAACAGCATAAATAAACCACCGACGAATGTTTTTTACTCCGCCAGCAGCTAGGCAATGCACAAACCAATATTTTTTGCTTTGCCAACAACCAGGAAAGCTACGGGCTGGTGTTTTTACCATCGCCATCTATAAAGAAAGCTACAAATTGATGTTATTTGCTTTGCCGGTAGCCTGGGAAGGCACAAACTGATGTTTTTAGCTCCGCCAGCAGCTAGGGAAAGCACAAACTGATGTTCTTAGCTCCGCCAGCGACTGGGGAAGCTACAAACTCATGTTTTTGCCATCGCCATCCAATTTTTACCGCAGAGGGCGCAGAGAACATATCGAAAAGCTAGTCATTTTCACCTTTCAATTTTGGGCTTTTATTCCCTTTGGGTGGTTTCTTCCTTGGCGGCTTTGTGCCTTTGCGTTTACCAATTCGTTTTAACCGCTGAGGGCGCAGAGCTACCCACCGATCCCCCCGACGGGGGAGACTGGATATCGAAAGCCGCGAATTAATTCTATGGCATACAGCAAAAACCATAGAGAATATAGATTACCCGATGGTTTTCGCTTTTTGGGTTTTGAGGTATTATTCCTTTTGAGCCTTTCGTTTCGTTGCGCCTTCGCGCCTTTGCGTTTAAGTCCCAATTAGTTGTCGTAAAATTGCACCGAGCTGTCGTTAATGGCGGTTTTGTGGCGCTTCACCAGTTCAATCATTTCGGCACCGGCCAGCAATACCGGACCGTAGCCGTGGGCGGCGTACACATTGATGGGGCGGTAATAGTAAAAAGCCGGGTCGAAGCCCATGCCCGTACCCACGCAAGTACCTTCAACCTCGCCCTTGGCGTTTACTTTGGTAGCTACTGCATTCCAGGCCAGGCACAGCATAGGGCCATACACTTTGGCATCAACATAAGCCCGGTTTACGGCGCGGGCAATGGAATAAACATAAATAGCAGTGGCCGATGTTTCGAGGTACGTATCGTTGCGGTCGATTAGTTGGTGCCAAAAGCCGGTGCCATCCTGGTAATTGGCCAGGCCGCGAATGTGTTTGCGCAGCAAATCGAGTATTTCGGCGCGGTGTGCATGGTTGGCAGGCAGCACTTCCAGCAGTTCAACCATCGTCATTACCGCCCAGCCGTTGGCCCGTGCCCAGTGAAACTGCGGATGCTCGTCCATGCCCTCAACCCAGCCGTGCATAAACAAGCCTTTTTCATTATTGAACATGCGCTGCGCAAACTGGAGTACCTGCTTTGCCGCGTCGTCGTAATAACTGGTGTTGCCGCTGTAGGCACCCATTTGTGCCAGGGCGGGTACGGCCATAAACAAGTCGTCGAGCCAAATGGAGTTGGGCTGTGGCCGGTTGCGGGCAAGGGTGCCATCGCTTAGGCGAAACTCCTGGTTGCTTATGTAGTCGATGTAATTTTTTATCATAACCTCTTGCCCTTCGGCCTTGCCGGTACGAGTAGCCTTGATCATGGCTGCACAAATAGCGCCGCAATCGTCGAGCGCATGGGGGTGCAGCGTGTGCTTAAGCTGAAAAGGTAGGCTCGGGTTCTTCTTCTCGAAGGCGGCAAAGGCATCGAGCGCACGCGCCAAGAAGTTGAGCCTTTCGGTAACATAGGTGGCATACTTCGCATTGCCTGTTTGCTCGGCGGCCAGCAACATGCCGGCATAGGTTACGCCCCACTCGTAGCTGGTTAGGCGAAAGTCGCCCGGTTGCATGATGGTATTGGCAGTTACTTTGCTGTAATCGCCTAGTTCTTTACCGCTTTCTTTATCAATCAGCTTTGGGGGCGTGTGTGCGTTCAGGTACTCATAAATCCGGTCGAGCGTTTGCTCAAGCGCCTCAAGCGCCGGCACAGCATAAGGAGTCGGATACTCGGGTTGCAGCAGGTGCAAAGGCGTACTTACATCGTTTACCTTTTGTGCAAAGGCTGAGCCACACAATAGCAGGGCCATCGCCATTAAACTGTTTCGTTTTTTCATGTTTTAGTTTAGTTTGATGTATTGATTTTAGTTTTCAGAGAAGTTGTCCACATTTTCGTGGATGTGTTTTTCGCCTTCAATGGTTTTTGCCTGCACGTTTTTCATCCAAACGCGTACCACCGGTAGCTCTTTGTCGCCCAAAATACGCGATACAAATTGCACATCGCCAGCCTGTATGTTTTGCAAAAACACATCGCTTATTGGCGTAAGGCGCCGCTCGATGGTTGGTACCAAGTTGCGCCATTGGTATAGCACATCGGTTTCGATGCCCAATATCCCCAAATCAATTTTACCGCATTTTACGTTGCTCATGTTAATGTTTTTCACAAAACCGCCCCGGCGTTCGTTGGTTTTAATAAACAACAGGTGGTTTAGCTTGGCGCCATCAATTACCTCGCAACTATCCACAAACACATTCTCGATACCGCCCGACAGCTCGCTGCCAAGGGCTACCAATTGGTGTCCGTTCTTCACGGTGAGGTGCTTTATGACAATATTTGCCGAAGGCGTGTTCAGTCGCCAGGCATCCTGGTTGCGCCCCGACTTAATGGAGATGGCATCGTCGCCCTGGTCGAGTATGCAGTGTTCAATCAGCACATTTTGGCTCATTTCGGGGTCAATGCCGTCGTTATTGTGTCCATGCGCGTACACATTGAGCTTGCGGATAAGCACATTTTTGCACAAGTAGGGATGAATGGTCCAAAACGGGCTGTTTTCCACCGAAAAACCGTCCATCAGTACGTTTTCGCAGCGGTTAAACTGCACAAATTGCGGACGAAAGTGGGCCGAATCGTTCACCATGTTGCGTTCTTCCATTGGTTTGTTGTACGAAGCTAACATGTACAAGCGCTTCAAGCTGTTCATGTGTGCAGGCGGACGGGCAAACCACTGCTTCCAGGTCTCCATTTGCGCTTTCAGCTTACCCGGGCCGGTAATGGCCACATTTTTGCATTCGTAGGCATACACCAGCGGCGAGTAATTGTAACATTCCATGCCTTCCCAAGTGGTGTGCACGGCTGGCAGGTAATCTTCGGGCTTGCCCGAAAACAAGAGTACGGCACCTTCGTCCAAATGCAGGTTCACATTGCTTTTTAGGTGAATGGCAGCCGTTGGCCACTCGCCCTCCGGCACCACCACAGTACCGGCGCCCTTGCTGTTAGCCGCATCAATGGCTTTAGCTATGGCTTCGGATGTTTTTTGCTGGTTGCCAGCCTCGGCGCCAAAATCGGTGATTACAAACTGGGGGCAGCCGCTAAAATCGGGGCAAGTAATGGGTGCCATCCGAAAGGGAGCCTCCACCTTTACTTCGGTTAGTTTTACTTCGGCTTTCTTTGGCGCGCAGGCTAGCATACCAAAGACCACCAATACATTGAGTAGTACGCGTAGTTTCTTCATTCGGTTTAACAGGTGTTTAGTGTATTTTTAAATGAAAAATTAAGCTATCCTTGTTTTAACGACGAAAACTTGCTTGTTCTACCCTACATTGGCTATTCGAGTCCACCTCGTTTTGCGGGTGCGAACAAAAACACAAGTCTGCAAAATGCCCGATGCGAAACCCTCGTCTGCTCAACTATTTCAGGTGCAGCCGTCGTTCAATACAGTGCTTATTCCCAGGCCAGCGTACACTTGCCGATGGCGTAAAAGCTCCGACCTTCGTGCTTGGTGAGTGCCGTGTAAATTACCGTAAAGGAGCCGTCGTCTTCCTCAATGGCGCACAGCGGTGTTCGCATGGCGTGGTCTCCTGCTTCGGCCCAAGCGGTGTTAGCTGCTTGTACCTTCACCCGGTGCTCCGGCTCCCAGTCTATGCCATCGGCAGACAAGCTATAGCCTATTTCGCGGTCGCCAAACGAGTCGAAGACCATAAAATAACGGCCATCCTTCAATCGGCTAACGATGGCGTTTTCCATAAACTCGTCAACAATGCGCAGGGGGTTAAATCCGTCGGGCATCCGTGCCCACGGCCCGTTCAGCGCGGGAGCCCAAGCCATCCCCGAGGGCCAGGGACCACGCGGAATATGCGTGTGACCGTCGTAAATACTGAACCAGGTACTGCCCACCAGGTAGGGGTTGAAGCTGGCCACCGCCTGCTGTCCTTCCCAAGGCTGCGATTCGGCACCGGGTTCAAGCACAATACCCATGTCGGCATAGGGGCCCGCAATTCCGTCAATCCCTTTCACTACCGACATAGCCCTCCAGATACGGCCGGCATAGTCGTTGCCTTCTATCTCCCCCGCTGCCGGATCGCCTGCCCGGTAGGCCACATAAAACAAGTTCCAGGCATTTTCGTCCTCATTAAATTCAACGGCCGTCACCCAAACTTCGGAGCGCGGGTTGGCGGCAGTACGCCCAGGAATGCTTCCCAGCACCAAGCCCTTCCTTGTCCAATGTTCGGCATCGGGGCTGGTCCAGTAGGCTATGCGCATATCGCGGTGGGCGCGCTCAAACATCTCGTTCACAAACAGGTGATATACGCCATTCAATTTAACAAGCTGCCCGGTTTCAAATCCCGAACGGTTGGCGCTCGAACTCACGTCCGCATGGTCCCACGCAACTACCGGCCCACTGCATTCGCTCTTCAACACCAACTTTTGGGCTTGAATGCTGTCCGGCAATACGCCGAATGCCGCCAATGGCAAACCGACAGGTAAGAAAATAAGCAACAACAAGTACCGGAGTAGCCCGGTTGAACTGATTTTTCTATTCGTATCGTTCATAAGGGGTATAGTTGGTGTCTGTTCAATCGTTTCAGCTACTCCATCCGGAACACAACAATGCCATGTCCGGGTATCTGCAAGCGCTGCGAGTTCCCAAACGGTCCCTTATCCTCGTGTTCCCACAAGTCGCGGTAAGTCACGGCTTCGTCGGCACCCAGCTGGTCGGCTGTCAGTTCAAATTCGGCAGCTTCCTTGTTCCGGTTCATCACGGCAACCGCCAGTGCCTGGCCGTCGTTACCCAGCGGTTTTGTCCAGATTTCAATCCCGTTCCGCTCCAAAATCCGAACGGCCTGCTTAAATCCGGAGTCTTGGTTCAGGGCAATTACTTCGGTATTGGTTAAAATTGAAAGTGTTTCGTCCGACATATTTCGCAAATCGTTACCGGCCAGCAGCGGAGAGTTCATCATGCACCACATGCTAAAATGGGTTTTGTCCTCTTCGTAGTTCATCCCACGCCCTACCTGCAACATATCCATATCGTTGTAGTGGCCCGGCGAGCAGTATTGTGCCAGTCCGGCGTTCAGGTCAATTATTTGTAAGATTGAGTTGAATTCGTCGCGGATGTCGCCCGATATGCGCCAGGAGTCGGCCTGGTGGATCGCCCATGTTCCGGGAAATCGCCAGCGGCAAATATTAAAAACAATGCTGGGGTCAATCGCCTTCACGGCCGAAATAATTTTGGTGTACTCTTCCTTCTCGTTCAGTTTCAGGTGTTCGCCGCCACACCAGTCCACCTTCAAAAAATCAAAGCCCCAATCGGTAAAAAAGGAGTGGCAATCCTGCTGCACATGGCCGTA
>JBKEAN010000096.1:0-39423 GCA_047972415.1 Mangrovibacterium sp. | reverse complement strand
TTTTAGAGCGGGCCATTGACAAATCAGTTCCTGTAGCATTTCATTGCATTTCTGCCGGATTTCATTATTCAAGAGGGTGCAGCGTTGCAGGGGAAAGCCGAATGGGACACCACACAGAAATTTTTCGAACAGCATTTGAAACTCGGGCGATTCTTCCGCTCCGGTGGCTATGTAATGAAGGATTTGAACGGCAAGCTCAGACGAACTTTGTTGCAATTGGTTTGCTTCGTCCAAAAGATTTAGTTGCCGAAACAAAGGGCGCAGAAAAGGGATTGTGAGAATGAGTCCAACATCGTCGAACAAAATTTCACTGGATTTTTCCTTGAAAAAAGAGCCAACATTTTCGGGCTGAACCTCTCCGCTTACTTTCAGCGTATGATTTGATCCCGGTGAAGCGCTTACAGGCAAACCGACGTAAGGAGCAGATGATTCAAGCCGATCCTTCTTTTCTTCATTCACCTCTGAGGGATTTTGGAAAGGTTTGTTGTTATCGACTTCTGACACGATTTGTTGCCAAACAAATTCGTCTGCCTCGAAGAAACGGGCAAAACAACCAGCATCAAAATAAAGGGAAACCTCAAGGCGAAATGCTTCTTGCAATCCCCTTAAGTTTTTAAATTGAAGCGGAGAAGCCTTTTCAAGCCAAACCCGAATAAGTTGGTTCAACCGGCGCTCGGTGCCTGAATTTGACAGACTTAATAAGTAATAAAGCAGCTGATTTTTCCAAGTATCTTGCGAACGAGCGAGATAGCTCGTAAGACCGCCCAAATCAGTTATCGTTATAAGACCACAGGCTTCGACAAAAGAAAGAATATGAGCCAGCGGCAACTGCTTTACAAAACGTGTTAACACAAGCGTATTGGTTGACAACAAATGACGAAGCAAAGCCAACCGGGTTTCATTTTGCAACACGTTACGCCAATTAATCTCGTTCTGAATTTCATTCCAATATTCGGCCTTACCAAACCAAGGCAAGCTTCCGTTTTCAAGAAAATACACGAAAGTTGAAAAACGCGCCTCATCCTGGCTCATTCGCTCAACAAGCGGTGGTGATTCAGATTTGACAATCTCGCCTGCAACCACCTTTCCTGTTTGTTTTTCGAATTGTGTGGCAAAAGCCTGCCGGATGTGCTGCTTCAATTGGCTTGGTTGTTGCCAATCTGCCTGCCCGATATCCAATGTAATCCGGTCGAAACGAATAATCCCTTCGATGATGTAATTATTGAATAATGCTTCGATTTCCGGAAAAACTTCGTCCTGTAAAAAACGACTGATGTTGTTTTTAAGTTTGTTTGCGGCTTTTTCATTCGGCACATTCACCTCAACCACTACTCTATTGATAATATGGAGATTTGTTGCTTTCAAACTAAATCAGTTTCTTATCAAGAATGTTTTTTGACGGGCTATAACTGCAACTCAAAAAATCTTATCATAAACTTTTCAATATCAATTTTTCCCTCTTTCGTATTTTGTATCAAAAACACCAGAGGCTTTACTGGTCGGGCACACTTCGGCACCGGTTGCCACCAGGGTAATATTCCATTTTTTCACAGTGGTTTCGTCCAACATAATTGTGTAAGTCTCCGTACTTGATCCTTTGAATTTTTCCCCGTTTATTATCCAAACGAAATGGCTTGCATTTTTTGATTTATTATTCAAAATCAACTGGTTATAATACTCTACTACCGTAAATTCAGCTATTGGTGGCTCTTCAATCTGTACTTCAAGACCTGAGGGCTCGCCATCGACCATGAATGACACTATACCTGCACCGGCTGCTGCGGGAATAAAGCTGAATCCACCAGTGCTATTCTTAATCACACCTGCACCTGAAATGTGGATTTGCGCGCCTGCTGGTATTACGGTGAATGGATATTCGGTTTTGTCATTGGCGCAGTAACTGGCCGCGTCAAGCTCGATCGAAATATCAATTTTTTCAAACTGAATCGTGTGCTCAACGTAGTATTTGCAAACACCATTGGCGGCCGTTACTGTCAGACTCACGGTCACTTTATTTTCATCGTTCACCGGTAGCAAATAGGTGTGTGACGGAGCTTCGAGTTCGGACGAGTTACCGTCGCCAAATTGCCAGAAATACCGGGCACCTTCAATATTTTCGCCGAAGGCCGTAAACGTGAAAGTACTTTCTGAAGTGGCTTCATCGGGTACCTCAAAATCGGCCTTTATCCCCGGAAAAACCATCAAAATTGCATCGGTTACCTGGTTGTCAACAGTAAAGCGGATTGGCAGGCCAAGCTGCTCATTGGCGAACGTACCGGCATTCAATGTAATCCGCCCTTCTTCTATGACCAGGCCCGACACATGGGGCTCGGCACGCACGGTACCATCGTTGGGCGAAACTTCAAACAAAATCGGTTCCGTATCGGTGAGTAAACAATAGCGATCGCGAGACAGCCGCAGTGTTGCTGCTGGTTTTTGAACGATAAAATTGACGGATGAACATCCGGAGCAGCACATGTATGGTAACGCAAAATCGGCAACGACCGTGTTATCCGGAACATTCAACATTGGCAAAAATTTGTCCAGCCCTTCGCGGATACTCAAACGGTCTAGCACGCCCTCAACCCGTAACAGCTCAGCAGCATCTTTGAGCGCCACTGTTCTCTCGTTTGTCGAGAGGCTCTCGGCATTCAGCAATTTCTTGGTCAAAACCAATTTTGAGTCTGCCAACATTGAACTTATATTAGCTGTTTCTCTGGCAACAACGGCTTCTGCCCTTACCAACGAGGTGTCGAAAAAAATATTCGTGTTCGCTTTGGAGTTCTTATAAACAATAACAAAGGTACCACCCGGTTCAACACCAGCCTTATGTTCCAATCCCTGATGTTGCTGAATGAAAGCGGAAAGTTGAAGTTTGGCTAAAATCTGCTCTTTCCGCGCATTCACCTCCTCCAGCAGTACTTCGAGCTTTTTACCCGAGCAACAAACTGTAGAAAGTTGATTAATGAGGAGCCCCGCATAAGCTTTCATTTGCTGATCGAGTTTACTCGACTCGTAGCGGAGCTTCAGTTTTTGCACCAGTATACAAAGTTGCGAAAGTGTTAATTTATAGTCCTGAACTTTCACCGTGTCAACGAGGGCAATTCTTGTTGGCATTCGTTTCGTGAGTATTTGCGTGTAAGCCAAAAGGTTCATCGAGTTATCGAGCAGCAAGTCTTTTGTGTCTGTATCAGTCTCCTTCCACGCCTCCAGATTCTGATTTGCCAAATCGGCTTTAGCGTAGGCAACAATATCGTTTACAGAACCTCCCGTATTTGCATCAAATGCCTTTTTCATTGTTGCGCCCAAAGTATCGCTGGCCGTGCTCAGGTTTTGCTCCACCACTTTCGAATCGGTCATTGTTCCTTTTTTTGCTATGCTCCTACTTAAAGCAGCACTGAGACCTGTATTTCTGGCTACAGCAGCATATGAGGCAGTAGTAGCCTTGGTTGAAACGAAACTGGCTAAAGATGCCTGTTTTTTTACGGCATCAATTGCCGCGTATTTCAGGTTTGTGCCCGGTTTTGCCAAACTGTAATTCGAAAAGAAATCTGCCACCTGTGCCAAAATGCAGTCTTGTTCCGTTGTCCAGGCGTTCAGCAGCACTTTCAGGTCTTCAAACTCACACTCGTAATCGTCAATATCCAGCGTATTGGTGTTCAAATTCACCGAGAGTGCTTTCACGTCAAAATTCAACCCATACAGTTTTTTCATATCCGCCAAATCTTCCAGCACATCACGGTAATCCTTGCCCTGATGTCCTTCAATACGGTAAAAATCAAAGTTATCGATATTGTACAACAGCGGTTCCTTTTGCTGTTCTGACAGCAAACCGGTGTGATAACTCAGATTGTAGTTTTCGCTAAAGCGCGCTGTTTTCCGGTAATCCCAAGCCTTCAACAAATGCTCGTTGACCTGATAATAAAAAGGGATGGCTTTTTGAGAAAGCTCTGAATGTTTCAGCGAAGGGGTTATTTTAACGTCTCCCGAAGCAATACCGTAGGAGCCAATCAGCGCAAATAAA
The DNA here is from genome assembly GCA_047972415.1 of Mangrovibacterium sp. Classification (GTDB taxonomy): domain Bacteria; phylum Bacteroidota; class Bacteroidia; order Bacteroidales; family Prolixibacteraceae; genus Mangrovibacterium. The sequence goes on along the minus strand of JBKEAN010000096.1, from coordinate 35,399 downwards.
CGTGTGGCCAGCGATTTTGCTTTTTCCAATTGTTCGCAAGCTGACCCTATTGCCGGTGAACTGTAAAACTGGTGGCGTAATTGCTTCGGTTCAACAGTAGTTTCACTTAATAAACCAAGTAAAATATGTTTTGGGAAGGCCGAAACTTCGGGCAGGCAAACAGCTTTCAGGCTCAGCAGTAAGTCTTTAATTTCATTATAGGTATCAACAATATCTTTCAACTGGTCGTAACGGTATTGAATATCGAAAGGTACCCGGTAAGCCGAAAACGAGAATTGAGAATTGAAATGAGACAGGTAGTATCTTAGGTTCAAGCCAGTGGCATTCAGCCCAAGTAGCCCTCCAAAATTTTGTACCAACTGCGTTATGCCGTCATTCATGTCTTTAACCAACCCGTCAACGGTAATTGCCGAATGGTAAGCCCTCCGCAATTCGTCGTAGCTTTCGGTGCTGTTTTCGGAAAGCACAACCCGCCGTACGGCAACAGCCGGCAAATTGAACAAATTGCTAAATACATTATGTATCGAAAAAATGGAATCGTTTTTTGCCAGATATTCTGCGTCAACCTTTGATAACGCCAAAACCCGAAGGCGGTTTACCTGTTCCAGCCCCTGGTTATCACAATCAACTGCTGAACAGCGTTCTTTATTTTCGTAGCTTTCCAGATATAATAAGGCGGCCATTTCATTCCATCCATCCAACTTTGTCAGCGGCTCTGCACCACGTTCTTGCTCGGTTAGCAACTCGTACAGTGGAATTAGTGTAGTCGTCAGCTTCCCATTGGGTAAAGCAACACGTCTGACTGTAAAATTTAGCCGCCGAAAGGCCGGGTACTTTGCTTTATCGTCGTCGAATGGACGGTAAAATGAATAATTTACCACAGTGCCGAGTAGTCTTTGTCCGCTGCTTCCGGCAGTTGCAGTTTTCAGTTGAAGCAAATCGCCATCGGTTGTTACAGCTATACCAGGCGACAGGTTCACACTGCCCTCACCAAGGGTCAATTTGAAACCACATACCGTTCCAACCCCGTTCAGAAACACGCGGGTCAGTCGATCCTGGTCGTCAAAATAATTGAGAAACTCATTCAGCTGTTTTTTTGTTAAAACCTGATTATCAACAAACGTATGGTATTGGGTACTGATTTCGGTTAATTTTGAGGCCATAGCTTTACGGTTAATGGTTTCCAATATTGGTTCGGCCCAGAACAATCCGGCCTTTAATGTCATCATTCTCATCGCTGCAATCCATCAGCCGCCCCGACGGGTATATCGAAGTCAGCTCGTTGTGGGCATACAGCAATTTCTTTAGTTGCGCAACAGGTTGTACCTGCCATTTATCTGTTTTCGCGAATAGCCATTCGCGGTAAGCCTGTTCAAATTGTTTCATTCGGTTTTCGGCGTCGGCAACATAACCGCTACGCTCGCCAACCCAGCAAATACGTGCCAACACATGGGCCGGCAATTCACGCCGAATCAAATCTTCCATAAAGTGCCTGAAATCGAGGTTCATAAAACGGTAAGTCCAGCCGGCAAACACGATGGTAACACGGAACGAATACGGGTCAGCAGGCTCGCAACTTTCGCAAACATCGCGGCAAACCGGCATGAACTGATCGGCTGCGGGGTTGTCTGACGTGACGTTGGGCCGGAGCAAAATATGTTCGAGAACAAACAAACCTTCTTCGGTAAACTCGAAACGCATAAACTGAATAATTGACAGGATAGCTTCTTTTAGGTCGTCCTGAGTTTCGTAATAGCTGTACTGCCTGGCTATAATACGCTTGGTGCTCCACGGAGCCGCAGCTTTGTCAATAACATCAAACGAATATTTTCCAGTAGGCGAAACCTGAATTTCGAAATTGCCTACCTCGTCTTCATCCTTTATCGCCCGGATAAATGCCAATTCAACTTCGTCAGTATCCGTTTCCATGACTTTGAGGCTAGCCAGAAAAAGCTCTTCTTCGGCATGTTGTCGGGTCAGGTAGTTTTCCGTAGCAGACAAAAGAATTTGCCCTTCCTTGTTTCGAATTCGCCAACGAGTCACTTCTTTGCCATCATTTTCATCCGGGTCGTAAAATTCCACCCTTGTTTCAGACAGGTTGCGCTGCATATAATTGCGAATGCCTGTTAAGCGGGCCAGTCGGCGCTGAAAACCCGAAATATTATCTGTATCCCACAAATGGCTTTCTGTCTGTTTGTAAAAATTAAAGGCACTTCCACGGGTACTGCTTGTCAATGGGTAATCGCTCAGAAAATCTTGTTTAGTTTTCAATACTTCTTCCGACGCCAGAGTACCGTACAATTGTTTCATCAGAAAAGCATAATCGGTGAAACGTTCGGCAAAACGTGCAAGCAAATGGTCAAGTACCTGGTGTTTTCTTTCGTCCGAATCCACCAGATCGCCAAACAGCATTTCAGCTAAAGCTTCGTTATCCGACGGATAATCCGACACCAGTTCTTCAAAACCTTTCACATCAGCAACAGCTTGTGCAAACCAGGTACCGGGCGGCTGTCCGCTCACAGCAAATAAATCTTTCAGCTTACCTAAATGGGCAAAATAGCCGGCCAGCATTTGATCGAAAAACAATAAATAGCCTTTCAACTGTTTTGCCTGTGCTTTTCGCTGCATACTCGCACCGGCAGGCGACCCCCGGCGCCCAACCCCGTAAGTATCGGGCAAATCGTTCATAACCGTGGTCGTTACGGCTGGGTTGCGCCAACTGCCTTTTGGCAAATCTGAAAGCAATTCCAACGGGTCGATTTGTTCGGATAAACGTGCTGTTTCCTGCATTTGCTGCAAGTAGCCTTCCGTTTTTGCCTTGTTCACATTAACGGGTAAGAATCCTTTGAAGTAGCTGAAAATACTATCGGCACAAAGTTCTGGTTTAGCCCCCTTTTCGATACAAATCAGCCATTCGTTTAGCTTAGTAGTATCGTCGCAGGTATTGATTGAAATATTGAGAATATTTTTCACTCCTTTTACCGCCATTATTACCTGCATCATATCCGAGAGTCGCACCTCGGCCCGCAAGCCCGACGCTTTCAGCTCAGCATCATCAATAAAGCCATGGCGCAGCAGCGGTCCCTCAAAAACCAGATCCATTGCATAGCCTTTGTCGAGCATCTGTTTTAAACTGTAAAAGCGTAGGGCTGGCGATAAATAGTTTTGTAAATCGAAGCGGATTTTCGCGTGCACCCATTCTTCATCGGTTTCGGGCTCCAATTCAATTTGAGCACAAACCCCTATTTTTTGCGTTGCTACTTCCTCCACTTCAATCAAATCCTCACACAAGTTCCGGTTGGCATGATACAACGCTTTTACTTCGCGTTTAATCCGGTTCCGATCACTGTCCTTGTCAATACCATCATCGTATTCGAGCCAAATGCGGTAAAGTCCGTTCAGGTTGAAGGAGCGCAAATCGCTTTCTTTTTCAGCCTGAAGCGCTTCTTTTTTATAACTCAGCCTGGCCTGTTTACAATCAAGCCAAACCGCTTTCGGATAAATCTGAAGCCAACAATTTTTCACTCCATCCAAATCGATAAATAGTTTCCGGTAATCAGCTTCGGTTAAGGCTTTCGACGGAAAAATTTCCTGCGGCAAAAAGAACTGGCCTCCGAACGGATTTTCCGGAAATTCTTTCGAAGCCAGCAAGTCTGCCATCGGCATTTCCATGCGTAAGGCCAGGTCGGTCAGCGCATAACACAGCAAGTCGAGCATGGTCATACCGGGATCGTGGTTGTTGTAGTCCGTCCAGATTTTTCCCGCCAGTTCTTCAATGTGCTGCTGTCCCAGCTTACGCAAAAACGCAAAGTCGCGGTCGTCGTTTGTCGTAAGTTGTTTCGGAATGCTGTATGTTGTTATTTCTGACATGTTTCTTCGGCTTCAAACTGTTTTTTACATTGTTCAACCTCGGTTCCTAGCTGATGCTGCCGGGCCGAAACAAGAATGGCTTTCGGGCACGATGGCTCAACAAAGCTTAACCCTGCATTATTGCCCTTTGCCAGGCTAACCGACTCGAGATAATCGACATAAGCTAACTTTTCGAGGTAATTTATCAGGAAGCTACGGTGCAGGGTTTGACCAAAACCGACTTTTGCCGACCCTCCGAAAGCCCAAGGTGAAAGCAGCCGAATAATGGCGTCATTCAGTTCGTTCAGGTAATAGTTCTGGTCGTATCCCGCCCGAAATTTCACCCGGGCCGAAACGATCACTTCTTCGTAGTCGGGGTTGACTACTTCGGCCTGAATAAACAAGCTGTTGTGTTGATTAATAAAATCCTGAACCGTATTCAACTGAGCCTTGCTTACCCGGGGCTGAAAGGGGTCGAAAGCATTACGGTTAGCGGTATCGGGCACCAGCACCAGCAACACGTTTCCGGGCGAAAGGAAACTGGTTTTCTTCGTACCCACTCCCTTATAATTGGCAGTATGATTCAAGCACTTCACCCTATGAATATCAGGGAACTGTTGTAAAATAAGCTGTTCGTAGTCCCAAACGGTGATAGCGCGTTTTTTATGGCGAAGACGCTCGCTTACCCGCCGATAAAATTCGGTGTCGGCTTCTTCTGCTTTACCGCCAAACGAGGAAAAGGGCTGCGTTACTTTTTTTACTGCCGACAAGCGCTGCACTAGTTTGCCTATCGATTCGGCCGGTAGCCCGTTAACCAAATGATGGAGACTAGCACTGTTCAGTTTCAGTTTTGCCGCAACCGCCTGTGCTCTGATGGCAAGCACATTACAAACAGCATCGTAGCTTTTCCGCATCGATGCGCGCAGCCAAGTGTAGCCCGAAGGAAGTAAACGGTTTGTGATAGTGCACTCGGCTGGAATTGTTAGTTGTACCAAGCCCGACTTCAGAAAATTCCCGGTTTCGTCTGCCAACAGCTCATCCCTGGTCAAGGGTTTCCACTCATCAGCACACAGCGCAGCCCAGCTTACCTTTTGCTTTCCTACAAAAGGGTCTGCCTGCGGGTTCTCACTGCCTTCGAGCACCTGTACTAAAAGCGAAAGGTTTTGCAGATTTTGTGCTCCTTCCAGCCCAATGTATAACTCGCCACCCCGGCAAAAAGATGGGAATAACCGAGTTTTCCGATCTTCCGAATCCAGAAAAACTGCCTTCGATTTTAACCAGCTGTGCACTTCGGTCTGACCAAAAGGCGTTTCGTGCAAAAACCGAAGCGGCGTACTTGCCCAAGCTGTTTCCGAGGCTGTATTCGCAAGTGCTGCTTTTGCCGTATAACTCAAGGTACATTGTTCAATCATTGGGGTATACGGCTCGTTCGGAATCAGTGCATCCTTGTCGGTACTGCTGAATGCCAGTGCATAAACGCGGGGAAACAGCTCGTGCAGGAACGACTGGCGCAACGAAAGGCGAACTGGTCCGTTTTTACCCACCGCATAATCGTTATTCGGAAGATTAAGAGTCATCGAAAAACCGTTATCCGCGGCAACAAACAGCGGCTGGTTAGCCATATCGGTCTGCCAGGTTTCCTTGTTCAACACCTCAACATCTGCTCTAAAATAATCATCGCCGGCAACAATCAAATTATTAGGAATACTAACAAAAGTCCATTTACCATCTTCGTCTTCAACGAACATCCCCCTCAAAAAGCTTAGCTGTGTGTTTTGATATTTATAATTATTCCGGTAAGCATAATACAAATTTGCAAATGCAGATAAGCCTTTGTCTGCATCGGCTTCAGGCGTGTTTTTCCAATCCAGTTTGAATTGCGCCGAAGTCCAGTTTTTCCGGAACAGTTCCGGATAATTCAGGTAGAAGTTTGAGCCTTTTGCCGGTAGTGTGCCAAAAGGTAGAAACGGTTTCTTGCTATTGAGCGCACCAAAATCGTTTTCGAGTTGCAGGTTTTTCACTCCGCGCACATCTACATTAACCTGCATTGTTATTATATCATTGTCCACCAACTTGCGGTAAAACCGAATGGCTGCTGCATTCCCGGTTTTCAGCAGCAGCCGGCAAACCGGTGTGTTCACACAAAACTGTTCGCCATGCAATTTCTCATTCCAGTCAACCAAAGCCTTTTCTTCGCGCGGAATTTGAAAAGCCAGACACAACTGTTTCTGTGTATTATCCACCGAAGAACTAAAAATAATGTCATCGCCATCCAAAACCGACGCCTGTATCATTACCGGGCCAATCCAACCTTTTTCGCCGGTGCAGTACACATCGAAAAGTTCGTACCAACCCACGAAATCAATTGCTGGCAGCTGGTTTTTAAAACTGATTTTAAGTTGAATGCTACGTAGCCCTTCGGCCATCGACAGCACATCCGAAGCCACCGCAAAACCTAGTTTTGCATCGGATAATTCGGGGAAATTGCCGGCTTGGACATAGCCAAACGGCCACCATTTTTCTATTTTATCCGGAAAAGCTTTTCCCAATCCATCGTAGGAATTTGCACAAGGAGCAGCCTTCATTTTCAACTCCGAATAGTCTGCATAAACAGTCTTCAAACTTGTTACTTTAGCTTGATTGCCTACAAACTCCGATGTTGTTTCATAAACTAATTTGCTTCCTGAAGCATCTTTTCCACCATCCAACTCTGTTCCGTTTGGGATACTGGCTTGCGCTACATTTTTTGCCAATTCAAAAAGTACATATAGCCGATCCGGAACTGCCGGTTGTTTTTCCAGGTGCAAAATTTGGCGATAATAAAAGTCGAGGTGTTTTTGAGTGAGCTGATTGAAGCGTTTTTGCGACAATCCCAACAAACGAACAAAACACACAAACAGTGCAAGGTGCGGCGATAAAGCCTGAGCGGGGACATCCGTTTTCAGAAGAGATTCGAGCTTTACTTTGTCCGGGAAAAAAGGCTCCCAATTTCCTATCGAAAAATCGGCACTATTGATTTCGAACCAGTTAACATGCCTGGCAAAATTACGGGCAAACTGCATCCATTCCGTTAGTCCGAAATCGTTCAGCTTCACCGAATCCGGATTCAGCGCATCCAGAAACCGCTGTTCCTGTGAAGTTCCGGACCGTTTGTCAAACAAATCTTTGCCACAATCTGCCATATTGTTAGTTTTCAGAGTTCATTACCTTCTTCTTTGTAAAAGGGGTACACCATGTTACGTCTCGAATTAGTTTGCCTGATGACGTAGTCAATCTCAATCAATAGCAGCCCCTCCAGTTCGCTGGACTGGCTGATGTCGATTTTTTTTGCATCGATACGGGGCTCGTGGTATAAAATGGCGGTTTTTATCAAATCGACGGTATAGGTTTTCAGGCTTTGGTTGAGCGGGTTAAAAAGAAGTTCGTCCAGATTGCAACCGTAGTTGGGTAATATCACCCGCTCTCCGAGACGGGTCGACAGCAAAATTTCGAGGCTACTGCGAATGTCCTCTTCGCCTTCGCACATTTTTACTTCTCCCTGATTTCGCTGAAATTCAGGCGGAAAACTCCATCCTCTCCCCAGAAATAATTCATCCATTGCCATAAATTAGCCTCCAATTAAAACTGTTGGACAACCCACTATAATTGTACCTCCATGTGCCGTCAAATCGCCCATCCGGGCTGCTGGTTTTCCGCCAATGAGCACGGTTCCCGACCCCACAATAATGCTGTCGGGTGGGCCAACACAAACAAGCATATCTCCCACTACTGCAGCCGGCATACCGCCAATAAACACGGTTGAAGAGCCAGGACCGCTTATTGGACCACCCACGTGCGGAACAGTGCCTGTTACCGAGGGGCAAGTGTGCATATCTCCTAGTCGTGCTACCGGTTTTCCCATATCAGTTTATCATTACCTGTGAACCTTTTACAATCGTTGCTCCTACCGACGAAAGTTCTGCTCCGCCCATGCCCTCAGCCTTCATCAGCGCCGTTGCTTTCACATTGACATTTAGCCCTTCAATGCTCACATCCTGAGTAGCTTTCAGTACAATCTTTCCCATCGTAATTAAGCTGATGCCATCCGGATTCAGTTTGAACACATTGGAATGCTGATCTTCGACCACAATCTCGTCGGTATCCTCATCAACCCGAATTCTCTTTCCTACCGGCGTTTCGAGTATCACCGATTTTTTATCGTCATTAAAAATGAATTTCATCTTGCTACGGGTCACAAATCCCTTTTCGTGGTTGTCGTCGCTGGCGGTGAGCGGCGCCGGTTTGTTGCTGCTGTTCAGCATTCCAAGCACGATGGCGTCGTTCGGGTTAGCATTGATAAAACCAACCAGCACTTCGTCTCCTATTTCGGGACGAAAAAACGAACCACGCTGGTTGCCTGCATCCAAGGTCGATACCCGCGCCCAAATACCTTGCTCATTTCTCGACACCATGGGCAAATTCACTTTTATCCGATCTTCTCCATCCGGGTCGGATTCGAGCTGGGTAACCAGACCGACTTGCAGTCCGTTTACCGCGGCTACAAGCCCCGATGCCGGTATTTCGTTGATGTCAACCGACTCGGAGAACCACTGCGGATTGATACCAAACTGGGCATCAACAATCCAGTTTCCATTGCTTATTTGGTGGCGCACCGCCGAAACGTAAACCTTGCCGTTGAAGCGGTCGCCCACACCTTCCAATTTCAGCGTTGTATCGGGTTTTACCCCCTCGATCCCTTGAAAACGAACACGTCCGCGCACTTTTGCCAACTGATTGAACAGGGCTTTCGAATCGGCCCATTGCTGCAAGGTGCTTTCGTTGCTCACTCCCCCGTTCTTCAGTTGCAAATTGCTGTGCCCTACAACTGTTGCCAAATCGGATGGCGAAAGGTTGCCATTGAGCGAAACCCCCGGATCGACAGCTTCAATATTGAGCAATTCCTGATCGGCCGGGTTCCAGCCGTGCGCCGTTACTTTCTGAAATTGCCAGCGGGCGTCGATTTCAGCATCAAAATCTAGCAGGGTAGCACCAAAAGCGACCGTCTCCACTTCGGCTTGCGAAAAGTCGGGCTTTTTCACCCTTATCTTACCATCTTCAACTACGGCCACTTTGCCGTTGGCCTGCGCCCGGACAATGCAAAAATCCCAGTCGGTTGATTGATACTGAACCAGCTCTTTGTGCTGAACGGAACTTGCTTCCACATCAGTAGTCAATCCGTAAGTACCTGCAATTTCCTCTATAATATTACTGTCCTTCATATCGTAGAAATACTTACTCCGGCGCCCAATTGTCATTTTCACAGCCTCATCTTTACATTCAACCTGTAAGTAGGCTTGTCCGCCTCGAATTTTTAAACTGTGTTTTATAACAATGCCTTTGAACAGTGAATCTTCTTGGTTATGATAGCCTGCCAATAGTTCGATTTTCGTACCCGGGATAAGCAAATCCGTATTGCTCAACTGGAAATCCTGCGAAGCCGGATCGCCATCGAGCAACTCGATTCGTGCAGTCGGTATCCGGTTTATTTCCTTTTCGATCATCAAACTCATCACCTGATAGCTGCGCGAAAGCTCAGTACCACCAACCAGTACTTTACTGGTAACCAAATCGGCCGAGCGAGGTGTATTGATGAGACGTTGTTCGGGCATCTTATTTTGCTTTTTGCAACGGTGGAAAATAAATCGGTTGACCAACGTTTAGTTTACGGAAGTTATACAAGTCGTTGAAGCGGGCCACTTCGAGATAATAGTTCGAATTGCCGTAAATACGATATGTCATCAGCGGTAGCGTGTCCCCTTCCTTCACTTCGCGAACGTGGGTCAAATCGGGCGAGTTGTTGTTTTCGCGGGCAACGCGCAAATCGTCCTCGACAAAACCTTTAAATTTGGCTTTTGCAACCACCCGCAAAGGCGTTCCGTCTGCTTTAAACAGTTTGAACGTAAGATCCATTTCAGACAGGCTACCCTTAAACAGCAGCGTTCCCCACGAAATAATCAGGTAGTTGGGTTTGTGCTCATCGCCATTGTAGTCGAAAATCACTTTTTTGAACTTTTCTACATCGCCAATCACGCCATCACCCTCGTCCTTGTATGTTTTTCCATTGACTGTTCCTGCTGCACCATAATCGGTCAGCACACCGGTCCGGTCAAACAGAAATTCGATTTCCAGCTCCTCGGGAAGCGCTTTGGTAAAACGGGGAGCTGCCGCACTGGTTCCTGCTGCCTGATCTTCGTTTTGCTCAATTTTATACTTGAACGTATAATTTTCGGGATTGAGCAACGTTTTAAACTCCCCTTCCGATACTGGCTGAGAGAACTGCTCGTCGGAAAAAGCCTTTATTTTCAATTTAATTAGTTCGCCGCTCATATTACCGTTCCCGTTTTTGCGCCTGCAAATCCATTACTTGTTCCACGCAAGCTGCTACCAGACGATCCTTTTCTTCTTTTTGAATTTTCGTGGGCTCGTTGGTTTGGGCCTGGTTTTCGACATTGATCCGGATATGCAATTCTCTGATTTCGATAGGCATACTATTGTATTCTGAAGTAATTATAAGCCAACTCGATGGTTTCAATCACCATCTTGCTTTCTTCTGCATTAAAGTCGGGCATCGACCATTTCAGCGGCCACGCATGCACCACATTCCAGGTCATCAACGGTTCGTGTTCTTCGTTCAGCAGGCTGATGGTGAGGTCGGTTGGAACAATTTTGTAGTTCTCTACGGCATCGCGGCACCAGCGAATTAGTGCTGAATCAGTCAACAACCCTCGCTTAAGCACCAGGTTCGGAAACTTAGTTCGCACCGGCAAGCGGTGTTTGAAGCGGTTTTCTCCTCCTTCGGCAATTTCCTCGGTCTCGAGCTCAATGCTGAGCCCCGAGACCGACTGAAATTGATAGTCACTTTTCAGGTTGGTAAATTCGACCCGAAAATGAAAAGCCACCGGAGGATAGTTCACGCTCATGGGGCTATTCATTTTGAATTGTCAGGCCTTCGTGTACCAGCTCCATCGACTCAATTGCTGTTTCGTTACCATCCGCTTTCAGATCAGTCGACTGCACTTTGGTGGGCCATGCGTTCTTCACCTTCCATACCACCACGGGTTGGTGCTCTTCGTTGAGCAAGCTAATCGTAATATCGCGCCGTTCAATCTTATTGAGTTTGACGGTATTGAACCAGGCAAAGTATTCGTTGTCTGACGCAAAAGTTCCGCGCTTAAGCGTAATGTTGCTGTATTTGCGCAATCCGGGCATTTTGGTTTTCGAGTACTCGGGACTGGCTCCGTGACGGTATTCCACCACTTCAGTCTCTGCGTCCAATCCGGAAACTTCGGTGAACCCGATTTTTGTTCCACCCCATTCAACCTGAAAATGGAACTTTAACAAGGGATAATTTTCTGCCATAGTGGTATATTTTTTATTAATTAATCAGTGTGGTATTTCGATGAGTAAGCTCCATTCGTGCTCTCTGTTAAAATTGGAGAGAAACAAAAGTGAATGCCGTACCCGTCCGTCTATTTTTGATTTGTTGTTTACGATTCCTGCATTTTATGCGAGAACTTCAGTACGATGAACTCGGCAGGGCGAACAACTGCCATCCCTATTTCAACATTCATCAGACCGCTCAGAATGTCCTGCGCAGTCATGGTCTGGCCCAAGCCAACACGAACGTAGTAGGCCTCCTCGGGTTTAGCGCCGGCCAATGCTCCCGCACGCCACTGCAAAGCCAGAAAGTTTTCGATCATCGCACGTATTTTCACCCAAGTATTGGCATCGTTCGGTTCAAACACGAACTGGGCAGTTGCCTTTTTCACCGACTCTTCCACCATGTTGTAAAAGCGCCGAACGGGCACATAGCGCCATTCGTTATCGTTGCCAGCCAAGGTACGGGCACCCCAAATAAGCGTTCCTTTGCCGGTAAACGCACGGATGGCATTCACCGATTTCCCTGCTTCGGTGTCCACATTCATACTTTCCTGGTCTTCGTGAGTAATGTTTACAGCTGGGCCTTTTACCGCAGTAATACTCACATTGGCTGGTGCTTTCCAAACACCTCGGTCGCGATCCATTGCCGCGTAAACACCCACAACAGCGCCACTCGGCGGAAGAACAACACCCTGTTGTAAAATGGCATCGACAATGCCTTTATATACCTTGTCAACTTGTTTCAGCGTTTCGGTGCGGTTAGCCCGAACGGCCTTCAATTCATTATAAAACGAATCAATCAGCGACGACAGTTTTCCAAGTAAGGCTTTAAAATACGGGGCTGCAGCCGATGCAGTATCCGTTGCTTTGTAAATGTTGTTTCCGGCCGACGGAGCAGCAATGGTTATTCCAGTGAAGTCGCCGCCAAAATCGGGTACCATCAGCGGGCTGTCCCAATCGCCGGCCGGGGCATCGCTGTTATCGGCATCACTGAAATGAATGTAGTCGGCCAACAATTGGAGCAGGTTCGCAAAGTTCGACTTATTGCCCACTTGCTTTTTATGAATGTTCGTTGCCGAAGTTGGATCGGTAGCCGAATTGTCGGTAAACGCCTTTTCGAAAAAAGCCTTGAAATAATCATAAAGCGCAGTTGTTGTCACCGCCAAAACTGTACGACTGGTTGCATCACCTATAGTTGGTGCAACCAGCGAAGCTTTGCCTGCAATATCCACATCAAGCCGGGTAATGGAAGCAACCAGCTCGGTATTAAACAGGCTTTTAATATCGGCAATCGCGATGCCGTCTTTTTTATAGTTTGAAGTTGTAGCCACGACTGAATCGTAGTCGATTGCAAACTGTAAAGTCGTTTTCAGCCAAGGATAGTAGGCGGCCCCGTATTTCAGGTAATTCATACCTACGTTCGAGCGGAAATCGCTCACCGGATCTTTCGATGGGGTGATTTCCTTATCGCCTTCCACCAAATCCATTACGGCAAAGCGATCCTGTAATTTGTTGCATTGGGCGAGCATGGCTGCATGTATTTCGCCTGCTTCAGCAATATCCAGGTGGACCGATTCCGGAATTACCAACAACGTCGGTTGATCCACCTTTTCGAGGCTGTCCAAACCTTTCTTCAATTTTTCCTTATTCACTTGGGTTACCGCCGTATTGTACCCGCCTACCGAAATAATATAGCAATCGCCGCCGCCATTGGCATAAAACATCCGAACGGTATCGTACAAGAGGTTGACGCCGTTCACCACTGCCGACTTTACAGTATTGTCGGCATTCAGAACAACAGCAATCGACGTTGGTTTTGGAGCTCCTCCAAAGTAAAATTCGTATTCGGGAAGAGAACCGATTTTAATCGGCTTAATCGTGCTATCGGTGTGATAGTTGTGCCCATCGACCACTGCCTGCTTGGTATAGCCGACAAATGCGGGAATGGCTGTTTCGACCTGTGCTACGGAAGGCGGAAACTTCGAAATTTCCTCGATGTAAACACCGGGTGTTTTGTAAGATGTTGCCATAAGTTATTGTTTTTGAATATTATAAATAGATTTCGGAATAAAAAGTATTCGTAGAATCCCCGGGGGTAATCATCCGGGCATCGGGATTGGGCAAATCTCGTCCATCCAAATGCACCGGGATGAAACCGGTTTTAGTAAGCGGATATTCCGACTTGGTAACCAGCACCCGCGCATTGCCCGACTCCTTTCTCACATCGTCATGGCTATGCACCTGCTGGTCGCTTCGGAAGTTATAGCGCCAAAGCGTTTTTCGGTTTCTAAATTGAAGTTCAAATCCGGGTGCTACATCTGCAATTCTTCCCTGCGTTTGGGTTAAGTTCAACGAGCTGTTTGCCCCTTTCATATATAACCTGATAATCCCAAACAGATTGCTCTGCTCGGCCGTGCTTAGTTGTATCAGTTCATTTTTGCGCCCTTCACCTGAAATGATAAACTGGGCTGTAACAGCAGAGTTTCCGCCCGATTTGCGGATGTAAGGAAACAGTTGAGCTTCGGTAACGGGACGCTGGTTCGAAAAGTAGTAGAGGCTCCGCGCATCGGCCAACAACAAGTCGGTATAATTATAAAAAAACGGATCTGTTTGCCGGAGCAAAAAAGTCAGCACCAACTCATCGTCCAACTCAACAAACGGATGATTATCTCCATTGGGCGATAGCTTAGTCCAAACTGAAAAACCGGTTGCATTCCGCTTAAACACTAATTGGTGCCCGGCCAATTCCCGAACCGTTTTCATACTTGGGATTATTTGCAAAAAATTGCTCAGGTTAAAGGTAGCTAGCTGCCTAGCCTTGCCTTCTTCGCTCATGCTTTGCCACGAAGTTTCACCCTGATCCAGGTAGTATTGGTGTAGCACTTCAACATGCACCAATTGGCTGTATTGTACATGAAAATTCATCGGCGTACCTGTTTAAATTCACCACTAATCTGGGTAATTACACCCGCTTCGGCCTGTTTCTTATCCTGTTCAATCCGGATTAATTGAACTTTATACAAAGCTGAAGGCAACTGCCGGCCACCCAAAGTTCCCCAAATGTGGTTTAGCTCCTCAAAACCCGGCGTATACAGGCCAACAACGAATTTAAATTCATCGAGTACCTGTCGGGTCGCATCAGTCCGGTTGTAAACAGTATTGGCCGCCGTGAAAACCGTTTTGCCCTGAAAAAACTCAATGCTCCGCGAAATGTAACTGAGCGAGTTATCGTAAGATTTGCAATTCGCTGCAATCATAATGTACAGGTTTAAATGAACCGGGCTGTTCCGGTATTCGGTCTTATCGTTTTTAATTTTGTAGTTCGGAAGGTTTTTCAAGGTCACCTCTTCTTCAATCCGGATAAGTGTCAGTACTACTTTATCTTCCACTTTCCCGCCTTCGTCGCCACCTATCCCCAACAGAGCAATGTTTTCGAGCACCAATGAATCAGTCATTCCCAGCTCGGTATAATGGGCCGAAAGTTGTTCCTTCAATATTTGCAAACATTCGTAAATCATTGCCTTTTTGTTTAACGTCTGTCATTTGCAATTCCTTCCATAATACCAGCTTTTACAGCCGTATCGATACTCATGTTTTTCACACCGAATTTGCGTTCAATCGGGTACTTTACCGGAAACGAATCGCATCCAAAGTCAACCGGAATTAAAATTACCATCAACACAACCCAATTTCAATCCTCATTTTTGATGATTCGTTGACGATGAAAAGGACAAAAATCTGGCTCCAATTTTTCGTCAGATTGAAGTCTCAGCTGATCAAAAAGTTAGACCAATCGTCTCAGCACCTTAAAGAATGCACTTACAAGAGGGGCTCAAAGTGAAACGCTTTTTTGTATTTTAGGGCAAATTTTGAAGCAATGGACCCAGAAACAGCGAAAGCCCGGATTGATTCGTTACGCCGCGAATTGGAGGAGTACAATTACCAGTATTATGTCCTTTCAAGCCCAACTATCAGCGACTACGAATTTGACACGAAATTGAAGGAACTGGAACAGCTCGAAGCCGTGTTCCCGCAGTTCTTCGACCCAAATTCGCCTTCGCAACGGGTTGGTAGTGATTTGAACCAGGAATTTGTGCAGGTGAAGCACCAATACCCGATGCTTTCATTATCCAACACCTATTCCGAAACTGAATTAATTGATTTTGACCAGCGTATACGTAGGCTGACTGAAGAACCTTACGAATTTGTGTGTGAATTGAAGTTTGACGGTACCTCGGTAAGCCTTGTTTACGAAAACGGGGAGTTGCTACGCGCCGTTACCCGGGGCGATGGCGAAAAAGGCGACGATGTAACGGCCAATGTCCGCACCATCCGCAGCATTCCGTTAAAGTTAAAGGGTGATGGTTACCCGGCCGCATTTGAAATACGCGGCGAGATTTTGATGCCGTTTGCCATTTTTGACGAGCTGAACCAAGCCCGTGAAGAAATTGGCGAGATGCCATTTGCCAACCCTCGAAACGCAGCATCGGGTACGCTGAAAATGCAAAATGCGGCCGAAGTGGCCAAACGCAAGCTCGATGGCTATTTTTATTATCTATTGGGTGAAAACCTGCCAGACGATGGTCATTTCGAAAGCCTGCAACATGCCCGCCAATGGGGTTTCAAAATTTCGGAACATACCCGAAAATGTGCAACTATCAACGAAGTTATCGACTTCATAAACTATTGGGATACCGCACGTTTTAAGCTGCCCGTAGCCACCGACGGTATTGTTGTTAAAATCAACTCGCGCCGCCTTCAAAACAACCTGGGTTTCACGGCTAAATCGCCACGCTGGGCGGTCGCCTACAAATTCAAAGCCGAGCAGGTTAGCACAATACTCGAATCGGTTAGCTTCCAGGTGGGACGTACCGGAGCAGTAACGCCTGTTGCCAACCTAGCCCCGGTGTTGTTGGCCGGAACGGTTGTAAAACGTGCTTCGCTACACAATGCCGACATTATTGCCAACCTCGATTTGCATTTTGGCGATACTGTTTTTGTTGAAAAAGGCGGCGAGATTATTCCAAAAATTGTTGGCGTAAATGCCAGCCTGCGGCACTCCGGTGCGGCTAAAGTTCAATTTGAGAAAAACTGCCCCGAATGTGATACTCCGCTTGTCCGCAAAGAGGGAGAAGCAGCCTATTATTGTCCAAATGAAACGGGGTGCCCACCGCAAATAAAAGGCAAAATTGAACACTTCATTGGCCGCCGCGCCATGAACATTGACGGGCTGGGTGAAGAAACCATTGATATGCTGTATCAGAAGAGATTAATACACAATATTGCCGACCTCTATGAACTGCAAACAGCACAATTAGTGGCTTTGGAACGCATGGGCGAAAAATCGGCCGAACGTATTTTGAAGGGTTTGGAAGACTCCAAAAACGTACCTTTCGAACGGGTCTTGTTCGCCCTTGGCATTCGTTTTGTTGGAGAAACGGTTGCCAAAAAATTGGCACAAAAGCTCGTAACCATCGAAAAACTGGCAACAGCGAGCCTGAACGAACTAACGAACATCGACGAAATTGGAAGTAAAATTGCAGAAAGTGTGCTGAGCTATTTTCAGGACGAACAAAACCAGCAACTGATAGACCGGTTAAAAACACACGGACTTCAATTTAAACTCGACGAATCAGTTATGCTTGGGCGAAGTCAAAAACTCGAAGGCCTGAACATTGTTATTTCGGGTACATTCGAAAAGCATTCGCGCGATGAGCTAAAAGACCTGATTGAAAAAAACGGCGGGAAAAATGTCGGGTCAATTTCAAAAAACACCTCCTACTTGTTGGGAGGCAGCAACATTGGCCCATCGAAATTGGAAAAAGTTGAAAAATTGGGGATTCCGCTAATCTCAGAAGATGAATTTTTGACGATGTTAGAATAAGGGAGTATCTCAACTTTTATTTATAAATTAAAAGTAAATCGGCTAATTTACTTTCAATTTATCAAACCAAGGTGTTTTTTGAAATTACTTTCACAAACATCAGCTTTAAATCATAAACAAATTCCTATTTTTGCACTCGTTATTATGGGACTAAAGGACAGATTGGTTAACAAGAGGCTGAATACCTTGGCACAAAGCATCAGGCGACAACGGAAATTCGTTAACCTCGATACCGCCCAAACAGCCGGTATCCTATGGAACTCGAAAGATGAGGCTGCTTTTGAACAGCTGAAACGGGTTTTGAACGAAAATAATATCCAGTGGCGCGACCTCTGCTTGGTTGAATCGAAAAAATCGGATTCGGACAAGCACATTGCCAAATCGGACTTTTCGTTTTTAGGCCAGCCCAGGAAAACGGCTATTTTGGACTTTACCCGCGAAACCTTTGACTTGTTCATCGACATCAGTTTATCGAACCGTCCGGCTGCCAAGTACATCCGGGCCACCTCGGCAGCCACCATGAAAGTGGGCTGGAGTGACCAAAAACCGGACTATTTCGATTTGAGCATGAACGTGAGCCAGCAACCCAATGCAGTTTATTTGGTTGAGCAAATAACACGCTATTTAGGAGAAATAAAATAAAAACAGCATATCGCATGACACAGCTTTTTAAAGGCGCCGGAGTGGCTTTGGTTACTCCTTTTAAAACAGACTTTTCGATTGATTATACCGCTCTCGAAATGATTATTGAGGAGCAAATTGCAGGCGGCATGGATTATCTGGTTGCCCTTGGGACCACGGCCGAAACGCCAACATTGGGTACCGAGGAAGCAAAAGAAGTCGTCAGCTTTATCAAATCGAAAGTTAACAAGCGCGTTCCACTTCTGCTGGGTATGGGTGGCAACGACCCGATGAAAGTGATTGACACCATTAAAAAAACTGATTTTACCGATATTGCCGGAATTCTTTCGGTGACCCCCTATTATAACCGTCCCTCGCAAGCTGGTCTGATTGAATACTACAAGCTGGTGGCTAAAGCGTGCCCCGTTCCGGTGGTGCTGTACAATGTACCGTCGCGTACGGGTGTCAACATGGAAGCCATGACTTCGATTACCATAGCCCGGTCGTGCCCCAATGTGGTGGCCGTGAAAGAAGCTTCGGGCGAATCGTCGCAAGTGGCACGTATGGTGAAACACGCACCTGATCATTTCGCTGTCATTTCGGGCGACGATGTGCTGGCCTTACCAGTAATTGCGGTTGGTGGGATTGGCGTAATTTCGGTAATTGCCAACGCTTTACCTCAACAGCTTGCCAGGCTGGTACACCTTTGTAACGAAGGCAAATTCAACGAAGCCCTTCCACTTCACCTAAAACTGGTTGATATGTTAAAGCTGGTCTTCCGCGAAGGTAATCCCACCGGCGTAAAAGCCCTGCTTGAGATTATGGGTAAATCTACCGGAGTGGTTCGGCTGCCACTTGCCAAAGCCAGCACCGAACTGTACAAAGATCTGGAAACAGAACTTAAAACTATTATCTGATTTCTGATAACCCGGTACTGACTCTTATTTTTTTTGAACAAAGAAACAAAGAGAGGTGGAATGTCATCTTCGGAATCCAGGCTTGATGTGCCCTCTGCTTCCTCCGAGTCAATTTTTTTAAAACTAAATCGCATCGAAAAACTCAGATTTTAGACTTGAGACACAAGAACTTGGAATCGTAAATCCACCGGTGTCGCAACTCTTCAGCCTTGATACTTCTCTATGTAAAATCCCCGGAAATCATCTTTTTTATAGCCTGCTATGGATTAACCGGTGGTTCAAGGCTGGCTGAAATTTCGGGAATAATGCCTTTTCGAATATAAATGGGGCGCGCATGTAAGCGGACAACAGGCCGCAACGACTCGAACAATAATGCTGCTGCCAAACAAATAAGGCCGCAAATAATCATCGTCCATTGTAGGCTAATCCACTTGCTAATCCAGCTCCAGAACAAGCTTCCCAATGCACTGCTCCCCACAAAAGCCATCGAATAATAACCCATCACACGGCCTCTCATGTTCGTTTCGGCCAAGGTTTGCAGCAGGGTGTTAAGCGAAGCCATGGCACAAATAAGCCCGAAACCCAATAAACACGCTAAAACTAAAGCCCACACGGTTGAGTGTATACTGAATAACAACATCAACCCTATTCCGCTTAAACTCACCGAAATTACCACCACTTTCCCCAGTCCAAGTACACTTTTACGGGCTGCCAGGTAAAGGGCAGCAGCAAAGGCACCAACCCCGAAAGCCCCCATTACCAATCCCAGCAAGGCGCTGTTCCCGCCTAACGAGTCCTTCACGAAAGCGGGAATAAAAGTATTTCCGTTGAATGCACAAAAACTGAACACTGTAATCAGCAATAAAATGTAACGGATGGGAATACTCTGGTGAATGTACCGGAAACCTTCATTCAAATCGCCCAAAACCGCTTTTTGTACTTTATCATTAGTCTGTTCGGGTTGATAACGAATCATGAGCAGGGCTGCTAAAACAAAAAGATAACTAACGCCATTTATAAGAAAGCAGCCTCCCTCGCCAAACACATGCGCCAGATATCCGCCAATGGCCGGTCCAATCAGCCGACTCCCGTTAATAATAGCCGAATTCAACGCAATAGCATTGCTCATTGCCGAAGCCGGAACCAACTGCGGATAAAAAGCCTGCCGCGTTGGCATATCGAGCGAATTAATTAAACCCAGTGCAAAACTGAGTGCCAATATATGCCAAATCTGCAATACCCCGGTCAATGCCAGTGCGGCTAGCAAAAAAGCCTGGAGCATGGCCAGTCCCTGCGTCAGGATAAGCAATTTTCGTTGATCGTACCGATCAACAAAAACACTCGAAAAAGGAGTAACGGCCAAAATAGGAACCTGCGACAAAAACACCACTGTGCCAAGCAGCACAATCGATCCGGTCATGGAGTAAACCAGCCAGCTCATGGCAATCTGTTGCATCCAGGTACCTATTTGCGAAACAATTTGCCCCCAGAAATAAAGTCTAAAATCTTTATATTTCAGCGATTCGGCGATACGCGCAAACATACCCTTGCTGTGGGGGATAAGTTCTTTGAGTGTAAATTTCGAAGTCCAAAGTGAGCCTTCCGTCTTTTGCATCAATCGGGTATTTATTCAACCGGATTCAAAACTACCAAATTCTTACGACCTGCAAGGCACGCCAACAACTAAGCTTAATGTTAAAAACGCTGTGCCTTCATTTTAAAGGCGATTTCCCGGGTCAATCCACCACCTTTCCATCCAACTCAAAACAATTCGCTATTTTTGCAAGCGAAAACAATAAACGCGATTTAAAATGAATGTTGAATTTCCGGAAATCCCCGCTCCTTGTTTTGTTTTGGAAGAAAAACTACTTCGCCAAAACCTGAGCCTCATCCAATCGGTTGCACAGCGCTCCGGGGCCGAAATTATCCTAGCCTTTAAAGGTTTTGCCATGTGGAGCGCTTTCCCTGTTGTTCGCGAATACGTTTCGGGAGCAACAGCCAGCTCGCTGCACGAAGCCAAATTGTGTTTCGAGGAAATGAAAACCCAGGCGCACACCTATGCCCCGGTTTACGACGAGGAAACTTTCCCAGAAATCATTCAGCTTTCAAGCCATATCACCTTCAACTCGTTAAGCCAGTACGAGCGTTTTTACCCAATGGTTCAGGCTTCGGGCAAAGCAATTTCGGTGGGGCTGCGCATCAATCCCGAGTTTTCGGAGGTAGAAACAGAACTGTACAACCCCTGTGCCCCGGGCTCACGCCTGGGCGTTATTGCCGAACAAATTGGCAACACCCTACCCGAAGGCATCACCGGATTACACTTTCACACCTTATGCGAATCGTACTCGACCGACCTTGAAAAAACCCTGGCGGCTGTGGAAGAAAAGTTCGGCAAGTTCCTGAAACAGGTAAGGTGGCTGAACATGGGCGGCGGTCACCTGATGACCCGCAAAGGCTATAACACGGAGCACCTCGTTGAACTATTGAAAGGATTGAAAAACCGCTATCCGCAATTGCATGTAATTTTAGAACCCGGCAGCGCTTTTGCCTGGGAAACCGGCTTTTTGAAAGCTCGCGTACTGGATATTGTCGAAAACAAAGGCATTAAAACGGCTATGCTGAACGTGTCGTTTGCTGCGCATATGCCCGATTGCCTCGAAATGCCCTACCAACCGCGCATTCGCCACTCGGTATTTGGCCCCGTAGATGGTAAACCGACTTACCGCATGGGCGGCAACACCTGCCTCAGCGGCGACTATTTTGGCTACTGGTCCTTTGACGAACCATTACGAACCGGCGACGAGATTATTCTCGAAGACATGATTCATTACACCATGGTGAAAACCACGGTGTTCAACGGAGTGCTCCACCCGTCCATCGGAATCATTCGGCAAAACGGTACTTTTGACCTGATCCGAACATTTGGCTACAACGACTACAAAAACAAATTGAGCTAACTTGAAAAGGCGTGAGGTTGAACCTTCCGCCTTTTTCATTTCAGTAAACAGACAAACAAAACATTTCATTTGTTTTTTTGCATGTAACCCGTTGCTTCATACCGTTGCAGAAAAACAAACAAATGATTTTCGAGGCTTCTTTTGCATACAAATAATCCACCCGAAAAATGCACCTTCAACTTTTTATTCAAAAAAACGGAAAATATTTAAAATAACTTTGGCACAGGTTCGTCTATCCCGGTATGGAACCCGTTACAATCAATCCGATTCAAATGCCCACAACCGGACAATTTCAACTTAGCCAAGCCATAAGCGAGTATAGCAAGCGCTTGCGGGCTTTCATTCGTAAACGGGTAAAGCGGCTCGATGAAGCCGAAGACATTCTGCAGGATGTATTTCTGAAGCTGGCCGAAACAGACCGGTTCATGAAACCAATTGACGAATTGGGCTCGTGGCTGTTTACTGTTGCCCGCAACCGGATTACCGATAGTTACCGAAAAAAACGAACCGACCCGCTTCCGGAAATTTCGGACAATGACGAAGAATTTTTGGATGAAATCGGGCACTTGCTTTTCGACGAGCAGAGTACACCCGAGAATGAGTACGTCAGGGAAGTATTTTGGGCCGAATTACACGATGCACTTGCCCAGCTACCGAACAATCAACGCGAAGTATTTGAACTAACAGAACTTAAAGGCTTTAGCTTCAAGGAACTGGCGGAACAAATGCAGCTGCCGGTTAACACACTCCTATCAAGAAAACGCTATGCCGTACTTCATCTTCGAAAATGGTTCCGTGATTTTTATACCGAATTTTTAGAACCTTAAAAAAAACAATTACACATGTTTACAAATTCAAGAAAACGATGGGCCTTTATACCCGTGGCAATTGCTGCCGGTGTCGCCTTTTTTAGTTTTGTGGTTATGATGCTATGGAACCACCTGATGCCGCAGGTTTTCGGGTTACCAGAAATCAGTTTTTGGCAAGCCCTGTTTATGCTGCTGCTAAGCCGGATTTTATTTGGCGGACACTTTCGGCATGGGCACAACAACCATTTTCGTATGCGCCGGGACGTACAGACAATGAGCCCCGAAGAGCGTGAAACGTTTCGCGAAAAATGGGCTTCGGCACGGGCAGGCCGCAGGCCAATGTGCGGTCAGCGTGAAGAGACCGCTCGCAGCGAATCCGAGGCGACAGACAATAAATAAACCAATTCTACTTTTATCTGTTTCTGCCCTTGAATATATTTGAATGTCTTTTGGCAGCCACACGGTCGCTCCCTGTGGCTGCTCAATGAAACAATTATGGGAATGAAAAAAACACGTAACCGAATCACCCTCGACTCACTGAAAAAAACCATGCGCCTGTACCGCTTTATGAAGCCGTACCGCTGGGAATTTTATGCCGGCATGTTTTTTCTGTTGATAACCAGTCTGGCAACCTTAGCCTTTCCGCGCCTGCTGGGTATTTTAGTTGATTTGGGAACCAACGGAAAATCGCAACACGAAATAAACCAAGTGGTTTTATTGTTGGCAGGCGTATTGGTGTTACAGGCCATTTCAAGTTTTTTCCGGACCAATATGTTCGTTCGCGTTACATCGAAAACCCTGGCGGCAATCCGGCAGTATACCTATAGCCATTTGATGCGCTTGCCGATGACTTTCTTTTTAAAACGCCGTGTTGGCGAACTAAATAGCCGCATTTCGGCCGACATTACCCAACTGGAGGATACACTTACATCAACCGTTGCCGATTTTTTGCGCACCATACTCATTATCGTTGGTGGTATCACCTTTCTGTTCTTTATTTCGGCCAAACTTACCGGATTTATGCTGCTGGTACTACCAGTAGTGGTTATTGTTGCTGTTATTTTTGGCCGTTTTATCAAAGGTTTTTCGAAAAAAGTGCAACAAGGCGTTGCCGAGTCAAACACAATTGTTGAAGAAACCCTGCAAGGCGTTCAGAATGTAAAAGCCTATGCCAACGAGTTTTTCGAGATTGGGCGTTACACCGAAAAAACCAACGAAGTTGCCTTGATTGGTATAAAAGGAGGTTGGTACCGCTCGTGGTTCTCGGCGTTTATGATTGTTGGCATGTTTGGCGCGATGGTTTCCGTTATCTGGCGTGGAACCAGCATGATTGCTACCGGACAAATTGATGCCGGACAGCTGTTTTCGTTTGTACTTTATTCGGCATTTATTGCCGGAATGATGGGTGGCTTGGCCGATGTATATGCCCGGCTTCAAAAATCGATTGGTGCTACTGAAAGCCTACTCGAAATTTTGGAAGAACCGGTGGAAGAAGTTGAACTGCAAACTACTATTCCAGAAAAGAACCAATTAAAAGGGGCGATTGAATTCCGCAATGTTTCGTTCCGCTACCCCAACCGGCCGGATGTGGATATCCTTCAAAATATATCGGTTAAAGTTGAAGCAAACCAGCAAATTGCCCTTGTTGGTCCGAGTGGGGCAGGCAAATCGACAATTGCAAACTTGCTGGTCCACTTTTACGAAGCCAGCGAAGGCGAAATCCTGTTCGACGGGCGCGAAATAAAAAGCATACCATTAACCGAATTACGCCAGCAAATTGCTATTGTTCCGCAGGAAGTGTTCCTGTTTGGGGGCACCATTCGCGATAATATTGCTTACGGCCGTCACAACGCCAGCGAGGCCGAAATTATTGAAGCTGCCCGCAACGCCAACGCCTGGTCGTTTATTGAAGAGGCGCCACATGGCTTGGACACGCTGGTTGGCGAACGCGGCATGCAACTGTCGGGCGGGCAGCGCCAGCGAATTGCCATTGCCCGTGCCATGCTGAAAAACCCGCGTATCCTGATTCTGGACGAAGCGACCTCGGCACTCGACTCCGAATCGGAACGTCAGGTACAGGATGCACTGGAACGACTGATGAAAGACCGCACCAGTATTGTCATTGCTCACCGCCTCTCCACCATCAGGCAGGCCGACCAGATTTTGGTCATGGACTTCGGCAAAATCATTCAGAAAGGAACTCATCAGGAATTGGTTGACGACATTAGCGGATTGTATTATACCTTGAGCGAACTACAATTTACCAGCTAAAAAAGCAAAAGGTTGAAGTTATTGACGATTTACCACTTCAAGTTTCTCAATTTCCAGTTCCTGTATAAAAGGTCTTAGGTCTAATATCTAAGTTCTTCGGCTCGTTTCTGCGTTTAACAGGAGGGCGAACAGAAAAGAAGCGATAGAGATCATTGGAATTTTGTCTTTTGTTTCTTTTGGGATTTAATCTCGTGACTTTGCGTTTAAAATCAATCGTCAATCTGTCGGGACTATCACACAACGGACCCGCAAACGTTCCCACATTTTCCACATTTCAATTCTTCCTTCAACACACCTCAACATTCTGTGCCGTCGTTGCCACAATTGTATTCAAACTGAAGGGTGACGTGGGTAATACCGAATTCGCGGCGTAAAAGCTCCTTCATTTGCTTGCTGATGGCACGGGTTTCGGATAGTTTAAGGTCGGAACCCAGTTCAATATGCGCTTCAAAATGAATCGAATGATCGGTTAGGCGCCAAATATGTATATGGTAAACCTGCCTTAGCTCCGGAATGGTTTCCAGCTCATGCTTCACCTGTCCGGGGTTGATGTTTGACGGGGCAAACTGCATCAAAATCTCAGTCGATTCTTTCAATAGCTTAAAGGTATGTACCAGCAAATAAACACTAATCAGCAAAGTTACCAGCGGGTCAATCCAGGTCCAGCCCCAAGCCCAAATAACCACAGCGCCTACAACTACGGCCAGCGAGGTTAATGCATCGCCAAGCAAATGCAGGTAGGCGGCTTTTATATTCAGGTTTTGGTTGTGCCCGTCGTGAAGTAAAAAGACCGAAAAACTATTGGCAACAAAGCCCAAAATACCCAAGCCAAGCATCCACTTAAAATCAACTGGTTGCGGATTGGCAAAGCGATCAACCGCTTCAATCATCAGGTAAATGGAAATGGCTATGAGGGCCAGTGCGTTAATAAATGCTGCCAAAATCTCGGCCCGTTTGTAGCCAAAGGAGTGCTTTGCTGTTTTTTCGCGGTGTCCGAGCCGGTCGGCAATATAAGCCAGCAACACCGCAACGCCATCGCTCAGGTTGTGAATAGCATCAGAAATTAGCGCCAAACTACCGCTAATAACCCCGCCAATAATTTGCGCCACGGTAATAATAATATTCAACAAAAACGTCAAGCCTAACCGATTGTGTGTATGATGATGTGCCTCTGTATCGTGTGCCATATGCTCTTTCCAATTTAAATTTACCGCTCCCAAAATAGTGAAAACAATAGCCAATTCCCGTTTTTCATTGGCCCAACGAACGGTTTTATGACAATTAAAACGGTAAAAGATAAACAAACAACCGCCACGCTGGTTTGCACAGCTGCTCTTCCAATCCGGTTTTAAACGAATTAAAAAGAATATTTTCACAACAAAATAACTGAGCTGAGCCTGTTTTCCGGAATATGTGGGCACGTTTTTCTTTTTTTTACAAGCCAGAAAGTACCATGTGCAACATTCGGGGAAAGCCCGCCGTCTTTTGTTCAGAATTAACTGTTAGTGATTTGGAGGCACCGTACAAAAATATTCATCAGGATTTGATTGACGATTGCAGGCGCGGCAATCCCGGTGCCCAGTTCAGGCTGTACAAAACTTATTACAAATCAATGTACAACACCAGTTTGCGTATGGTTGCCAATGCCGCCGATGCCGAAGATATTATGCAAGAAGCTTTTTTGAGCGCGTTCAGCAAACTGGACAGTTATGAGGGGAAAGTAAGCTTTGGCGCCTGGCTAAAAAAAATTGTCATCAACCGCTCGCTCGATTACCTGAAAAAGCGCAAGGTAAAGTTTGAAGAAATTGACGAGCACCTGGCCAACGAAGCGCCTAACCCGCGAATAGAAATGCCGGAAGTAGACATGGAAAAGCTGAAAAAAGCAATAATGCAACTTCCACACGGTTACAGGCTTGTATTGAGTTTGTACCTGCTGGAAGGGTACGACCACGATGAGATTGCGCAAATTTTAAACATTACAGCCGTAGCTTCGCGAACACAACTACTGCGCGCCAAAAGAAAAATGAAAGAATTCTTGATGAAAGACGAACTGTTTTCAATGAATTAAACAAAGAAACAATGGACGATTTGCTGGAAAAAATGATTTGCGAAAATAAAAATGCTTTTGAAGAAGATGCACCCGAAGGACATTTCGAACGCTTTGAACAACGGCTAAAAAAGCAACAACAGCCGCCAGCCGGTAACCATAAAAAAAAGTACTTGCAAATAGCTGCAGCAGCCGCTTTTGTGCTGCTGCTCGGAAACCAACTGCGCATGTACCTGCAACAAGCAGTTGTACAGCCCGAAACCTACGGATTTTCCCTGTCCAGCATTTCACCCGAGTATGGCGAAGTGGAATATTACTACACCTCAACCTGGGATAAAAGCATGAGCCACTGGCAAAAGCTAGTAGCCAACGGGCTTATTTCGACCGAAGAACAGCAATTACTGAAAGACGAAATGAACGAATTTGACCAAACTTACCAAAAGCTTCAGCAGGAACTAAAGTCCAAACCTGACGACGAACGGATAATCAATGCCATGCTCGAACTGTACCAAACCAGGTTAGCCATCATCAACCTCATCATTGAAAAACTGGAAAATTTGAAAAAAGAAAAAGAAACAAAATATGAAAACGAAATTTAAAATCCTGATGTTGTTCCTGGCCTTCGTGCCAATGTGCCTGAACGCCGCCAACCTAACCAAACGAGTTCACAAAAGCTATCAAAAATCGGCTATTACAGCACTCAACATTTCCAACAAATTCGGCACCGTAGAAATTAACGACTTTGGCGGCGACTCGGTAAGCATTACCGTTAATATTACAGTTGAAAACAAAAGCGAAGCACAGGCAAAGAAATTGCTTGACATGATTGCGATAAGTATTGAACGGAACGGAGGTTTGCTTTCGGCTAAAACCGAAATTGACGACAATTTCAAATCCAATGGAACTTTCAACATCAATTACAAAATAAATGTGCCTAAAGATCGTAGCCTGACGGTGAGCAACAAGTTCGGCAATGTGGCCATTCAGGCGCTCGATGCCCCAGGGAACCTAGCCATTGCTTACGGCAACCTCACCGCCGGAACACTAAACTCGCCCGGTAATAGCTTATTATTGGAACTGGCTTACGGAAAAGCCGACATTGCATCGGTCAATAAAATAACCGGCGACATCAAGTACTCAAAACTATATATTGGGAAGGCCGGGAACATGAACCTGACCACCAAATACTCAACCTTAAATATTGAAGAACTGAAAGAACTAAAATTGGAATCGAAATACGACGGGGCAAAGCTGGGGAAAGTGGGTACCATAAATGCTATTTCAAAATACACGAACTATACCATTGATGAGCTGGCCGATGCCCTGACCATTGATACCGGGTACGGCTCGGTAAGGGTAGAAAAAGTGCTGCCCTCGTTCAAAAAAATAGAAATTACCAACAGCTACGGCGGTATCAGCCTGGGCATGGAGCAGCTATCGTACCAACTGGATGCCTCCTGCGACCATTGCGATATACAATATCCGGTGGAACAATTCCACGGAAACCGTAAAAAGGACAATACTAATTTGAACGTGCAAGGCCAGGTTGGTAAGCCCGGAAATGAACAAAAAGTAGTCATTTACAGCCGTTACGGAGGTATTAAGCTAAACAATTAGCACCAAAACATTGAAAATGCTAACTGCAAGCTCCCCGCTTGCAGTTTTTTTTTATTTTTAGTCGGCCTTTATTAATGTATGGCAAAGAACAAAATTCACATCGTCAGTTTCAATGTACCCGACCCACCCGACTCCGGTAGTGTAATTGACGTGTATTACAAACTCGAAGCACTGAACCAAGCGGGGGTGGACATTATTCTGCACTGTTTCGAGTATAACCGTCCGCAGCAGGTGCAATTACAGAAGTTGTGTGCCAAGGTGCATTATTACCCCGGAAAAACCGGCTTATTTCCACAGTTCAGTTTGTTGCCTTCCAGTGTAAAAAGCCGGAACCATCCGGCCCTGCTCAACAATTTACTCGAAATACCCGCTCCTATCCTTTTCGAAGGCCTGCATTGTTGTTACCTGCTCGACCACCCGAAGCTGAAGGATCGTAAAAAGCTGGTTCGGACCCAATCCATTGACCACCGCTACTATGCGACGTTATGGCGCTCGGAATCCAACACGGTGAAGCGGTTTTTTCTGTTTAGCGAAAGTGTAAAACTGCGCTTGTTCGAGCGGAAATTAATCCTGGCCGACCGCTTGCTCACCACCTCTACAACCGAAAACGAGTATTTTCAGAACAAGTTTAAAACGGCTGTTCATGCCCCGGCGTTTCACCCGTTTTCCAAAATAAACTCGCTTACCGGCCGGGGCGATTATTTGCTTTTTCACGGCGACCTGAGCGTAGCCGAAAACGAAAAAGTAGTCCGGTTCCTTGTACAGCGGGTTTTCTCCGAAATTACGGTCAACTTTGTTGTTGCCGGTAAAAACCCTTCGGACGAACTGAAAAAATCGATCCAATACATTCCGCATGTAAGCTTGGTTGCCAATCCAACAACGGCACAAATGAACAGCCTCATCCAGAACGCGCATATTTGTGTTGTCCCTTCGTTTCAACCGGCGGGGATGAAGTTAAAATTGCTGGCATCACTTTTTGGCGGAAGGCATTGTCTCACCAACTCGATTATGCTCGAAGGCACCAATCTGGAACCTCTTTGCCACCTTGCCGATACGCCGGTGGAAACGATTGAAGCCATTGAACAGCTGATGAACACGCCCTTTGGCCCCGACGACATCAGCAAGCGAAAACAAGTTCTTGAAAATGTTTATTGTAATGAATCCAATGCGCGTAAAATACTGGAGCTGTTGTAGCTTGGTTGTTCTCTGCTTGTTAAGATTGCCGGCAAGTGCCCAATCGTACCAGATTAGTGTTGAACTGCCCGCCCTGCGCGACAGCCAGCTTTTGGTAGCCAGCTATTATTTTGGCTCCGTTTTCGTGAAAGATACCCTTCAACTCGATAAAAACGGGCGCGCGGTGTTTTCCGGTACCGAGCCCTTGCCACAAGGCATTTATCAACTTTACCTGAACCCCGAAAAACAATTCGATTTTTTGGTAGGTACCGACCAACACTTCAGCATAACGTTGCCTCCCGGCACGGAGCAGCCTACCATTAAAGGGGCAGACGAACCCGAAAAATTTCAGCAATACATTAATTACCTGGCAGCTCAAAAGGAAAAGCTGCGTAGCTTGAATTCCCGCATGCACGCACTGGAGCAACAAGCAGATTCGCAAAAAATAATTCAAACCGAAATCCGCTTGCTCGATAGCCAGGTCAAAGCGTTTCAGCAAAACGAAACCCAAAACAACAAAAACAACCTGTACGGAAAACTACTGCTTGCCAACGAAAAACCGGTAATAAACGAAGCCGAAATTCCCGAAGCCTGGCAGGCGAACGACTCGCTAAAATGGGTTTACCGCTACAACTACCAAAAAAAACACTACTGGGACCATTTTGACCTAAACAACCCAGCCATGTGGCGTACACCATTTGTAAAAGAGAAGCTAAACGAGTACATTAACCGGGTACTACTGCAAACACCCGACTCGGTATTGCCCGAAGCGGTTCGTTTAATCGAAAACCAACGCAATAACCCCGAACTGTTTCAAAACCTAACCTCATTTTTGACCAATAACGCCATCCAATCGAAAATAATGGGGATGGAAAACGTGTTTGTTGACCTGGCCAGGCGCTATTACTTAAGCGGCCAAGCCACTTGGGCCGACCAAAAAACCCTGGACAACATACGTACCGAAGTAGCGTTTAGAGAACACAACCTGGTAGGCAATAAAGCACCCGAACTGGTGCTGGAGGACGAAACAGGCGAGTTCCGAAGCCTGTACCAGAGCCCAACACCCTATACCCTGCTGGTTTTTTGGGAACCCTCGTGCGGCCATTGCAAAAAAGAAATCCCGGCGCTGTACACCCAAATTTTTGAACCATCGAAACCATCGCAACTTACCATCTATGCCATTTACACCATGACCGACAAAAAGGAATGGACTGCTTTTATTGCCGAACATCAGCTAAACGGTTGGGTAAATGCCTGGGACCCCAACCAGCTTTCGGGCATGAAAATACATTACGGGCTCAGAACAACACCATCTTTCTTTCTGATTGATAAGAACAAGAAAATTATTGCCAAGCAACTCGACATTGCAGGGCTGAAACAGTTTCTTCAATCCCGTGGCGTGTTAAAATAATTCGTTTATGAAAGTACTCGTGATGTATGTAAACCGGTTTGCATGGAAAACGGCCCAACGTAACCTTGATAATGTAGCCGAGCTCGACCAAAGCCGCGAAACCAGCAACGCCATACTGGCTTTTATACAGGTTGAAACCACAGACGAAGAAAAAGACCTGAACAGTCGCGAAAAGAAGCTGGTAAACCACCTGAAATGGACCGCGCGAAAAAATAACACCCAGCGATTGGTTCTGCATTCCTTTGCACATTTGTCTGGTTCCAAAGCTTCTGCCGGGTTTACCAAAGCACTTTTCGACCTGGCCGAAAAACGCTTGCAAAATGCCGGCTACGAAACCTGTCAAACACCCTTCGGTTATTTTCTCGATTTGCAAATCGATGCTCCTGGCTACTCGCTTGCCCGAATTTGGGCCGACATTTAAAAGCACCTGTAATACAATGTAGCTATTCCGCAAAATATCAACAATTCAATATAACCCCAAAAAACATTGAAGCAAAAATGAATTTAGAAGAAATACTCCGGTTTCGCCGCTCGGTGCGCGTTTACGATAAGGCAAAACCAATTGATGCCGAAAAGGTAAAACATTGCCTTGAGCTGGCAACCCTGGCGCCCAACAGCTCGAACATGCAGTTGTGGGAGTTTTACCATATTACGGACCCAGCAGCAATGGCAAAAGTTTCGAAAGCCTGTTTGGGGCAAACGGCTACTTCAACTGCTTCGCAGCTGGTGGTGTTTGTAACCCGGCAAGATTTGCACCGCAAGCATGCAAACTTTGTTTTAGATTTTGAACAAGCTAACATTACCCGGAACAGCCCACCGGAGCGACAGGCAAAACGCATAAAAGACCGCGAACTATACTACGGGAAACTAATGCCCTTTATTTACAGCCGTTTCTTTGGCTTGCTCGGCCTGTTCCGAAAGCTATTAGCTATGCTCGTGGGTTTGTTTAGGCCAATGGTGCGGCAGGTATCTGAAAACGACATGCGGGTAACGGCCCACAAATCGTGTGCACTGGCAGCTCAAACCTTTATGATTGCGA
Source organism: Mangrovibacterium sp. (assembly GCA_047972415.1). Classification (GTDB taxonomy): domain Bacteria; phylum Bacteroidota; class Bacteroidia; order Bacteroidales; family Prolixibacteraceae; genus Mangrovibacterium. The sequence continues at coordinate 3,385 of JBKEAN010000096.1, read as the reverse complement.
TGGCTAACCTGGGCTACGATACCTGCCCGCTGGAAGGCTTCGATAGCCGCTTATTGAAAAAAGCACTGAAACTTCCATGTGGCGCAGAGATAAACATGGTGGTTTCGTGCGGCATCCGAAAAGGAAACGATGGCATTTGGGGCGAGCGTTGCCGGCTTCCGTTTAACGAAGTGTATAAACGGGTTTAATGCTATTTTTTTTTGTAAGAAACAGCTATCCTTTGCCATAAAGTTAATACGTACAAAAGAGGCTGTCCTGTTAACGGGCAGCCTCTTTTTTGTTATGCCAAAAACAACTTTTTCAAAAAAAGAACCCGCCTAAATGGTGAACTTACAAAAAATAATACCTTTAAAACGCAACCAAAAAATAACGAAAATGAATTTTATCTTCATCTTTTTTGTAGCAGTACTGGCCATTGCAGCCCTTGTTCTTATTGGTATATACAACGGGCTAATCCGGAGAAGAAACGAAGTGGACAATGCTTTTGGCGGAATGGATACGCAACTAAAAAAGCGCTACGATCTTATTCCCAATTTAGTGGCCTCAGTAAAAGAATATGCCAAACACGAGAAAGAATTGCTAAACCAGATTACCGAACTCAGGGCATCGGCTTTAAAACCCGGTTTATCAGTCAACGAAAAAATAGCCCTCGACAACCAGCTGTCGGGTTCCATTAAAAACATGCTCATTTCGGTCGAGAATTAGCCCGAACTAAAGGCTAGCGAAAACTTTCTGTTTTTGCAGCGGTCGCTAAACGAGGTTGAATCGCAAATCTCGGCTTCGCGGCGTACCTTCAACGCGGTGGTAACCGATTATAACAATGGCATCCAGGTATTTCCAAACAACCTAATTGCCAACACGATGGGAATGAAACCAAAAAATGTATTTGAGATTCAGCAAACCGAACGTGAAAACGTAAACGTAGGCAACCTGTTTAACGGCAACTAAATGGATTCTACGTCGCGCCTGGCCGAAATTTACCAAACACAGCTTGCCCCTGCCCTTTTGGCGCTTGAAGCCGAACGCAAAACAGTGGTAAAACGAATTCTGCTTTCAACAGCTATCCTGCTATTGGGTGTGCTGTTTTTTATTGTTGGCCGGGGGGCAACTTACGCTATTGTTGCAGGAGTAGTTATTGTTATTGGTGCCATTATTTCGTATGCATTCGCATCCGAACGGTATAACCTGTACAAACAGGCGTTTAAAAATAACATTGTACCAAAGGTTGTCGCAAGCATTGATCCTTCGTGGTGCTATTCCCCTCAATCACACATCAGCCAGGCCGAATATTATCAAAGCCGCCTTTTCGAAAAACGCTGCGACCGCTTTAAAGGCGACGACCTGATAACAGGTATGATTGGCAAAACCGATTTTCGCCTGTCAGAACTGCATACCGAGTACCGCACGGTAACAGTTGATAATAAAGGCCGCCGGTCGGAACAATGGCATACTATTTTTAAGGGACTATTTGTTCATGCCGATTTTAACAAGGAAATTAAGGACCAAACCTTTGTTCTCCCCGATACTGCCGAACGCCTTTTGGGCAAGTGGGGACAAAAGCTACAAAGCTTCGACCCGAGGGGGCAGCTGGTAAAGCTCGAAAACCCCGAGTTCGAAACCTATTTTGTAGTTTATGCAAGCAACCAAACCGAAGCCCGGTACATTTTAACCCCCATCGTAATGGAAGCCCTGGTAACCATGCGCAAACAATTTAATACCGAGATAGCAATTTCGTTTGTAGGAACAAGGGTTTACTTTGCATTCTCATTTTCGCAGGATTTGTTTGAGCCGAGGCTTTTTAGTTCGGGAGTGCGCTTTACCGACATTGAACAAATGCAGTATCAGTTTAATATGATTACCGTTATCATTAACGAGTTGAACCTGAATACCCGGATTTGGACGAAAACCTAACCCGGAAAGCCCTGAAAATAACGTCATACAACATATTGCCTTTACCAAATTGCAATTACAGGCTTCTTTTAATGCCTCAATTACAATTAAGGTGGCCTACATGTTCAACTCCTATTTTCTGAGGCACTGAAGCTTGTTAAAAAACCAATAATTACCACCAATACATATCCATAAATTGGGTAAACAACCAGCCTACATAGCTATACTAAGCTATCAATCCGTAAAAAAAGGAATAACTGTTCAACTATCTTTCCAAATGAATAGTAGCAGAGGCTTATTACACCGAATAACAGTAGCAATATAAGTAACCAAACAAGTATTTTTCGGCAATCCGGGCTGTGTTTTTCAGAGAAAATACGTTAATGCTTAATCCCTTGGTTGGTTTAAGCCGAAAAAAACAAATAACGGCTTATTCTGATTCCGGGTTAGGCTAAAAATGTTTTTTTCAAGCCACATCATGTCTGGTTTAGTAAAACAAAATTGCTAGCTGCTAAATTGCAGAGTTGTTTTAATAAAAATAAATCACGAAATAGCTAATCTCCTAACTGTTTTAGCCCCAAAAAATGCGTTGGTAATCAATCCCGAAGCCGGGTTAAAAGTAAAAATAGCTTTTTGCCAAAAAACTCAATTTTTATTATTCCGCCATCATTATCCTTCATCTATTTTGGAACAAAACGAAAAAATAAACGTAAGCTATGTCATACCAAAGCACTTGAACAATGGTAGAATTTGCTTAAACCACGATTGGCCAAATAACTATTTAAAACCATAAAACAATGAACACACACATCTCGCGCGACAGTTTAAACACCGACACAAGTTCGGTTGGCAGTGTACTGTACAAGGCTTATACCGAAACAACACTGAATACTGATAGCTATTTATCGGCTTATTTTACCGGTTTGCAAGAAAAACTGTTCAAACTGAACGAAGCCATTAACCATGCCAACGCCGAATCGGAGTTGAAAGTAAAAGATGCCTTGCGCGACCAGTATGTACGGCGAATATTTTCGGTTACCAGAGGCGCATCCGACAATTTTTTTGAAGACTTGCAGCTTGCAGGCGAAAAATTGCAAAAATTACTGAAGAATTATGGGCTTAGCATGTTATACGAAAGCTACGCTACCGAAACCGGATTGATAAATTCGCTGGTACAGGACTTCGAAAAAAAGGAGTTTAGCGAGGCAATTGCCGCTATAAGGGGATGTGCCGAGCTAATAAATGCGCTAAAAGAAGCCCAAAGCGACTTTGAAATGGCACAAGCCAACTTTGGCGCCCTCACAGCCAAACAAAATAAAGCAGCCACCGCAACCGAGCTAAAACTGGAACTAATTGACGACATAAATAAACGGCTGATTGACTACATTAACGGCGACTGGGTGCCAAATAAAGAGGCCTGTACCGAGTTTGCCCTTGTTGTAAAACAAATTGTGCTGAAAAGCAATGCCGACGTAAAACGCCGTCAGGCGGCCAA
>JBKEAN010000095.1:0-14431 GCA_047972415.1 Mangrovibacterium sp. | reverse complement strand
TAAATCCAATTCAGGCAGGCTAATTCTCCCTCCCTCCAGCAAAACTGGCCGGTTCAGGTAGGCCACCAATGGGTCGAGTCCCGAACTGCGCCCATGAAAATAGGACTCGAGCAGGACAAAGTCGCCTTTTAGTTTTAAGCTAAAATCCGCTTGCGGCAGATCCGGCAAATCGCAGGTTCCGTAAGCATCATACAGCGCAGCACACAGCGAACCCGAACTGCCTACACCGTATTGCAGGGGTACATCCGATTGGTAGTACAAGCCATTCGATAAATCGGCATTCAAGTCCTCTATCCGAAGCGGGAAGTTCATTTTTAAGGCGATTTGCTCCCCTTGGAACCAAGCTGCAAATCGGGCCAGCTCTGCCGAACTTTCCAACTGATGTGACTCGGCTTTCGCTTGATCGAAAAAAGTAAAGTACCCGCTAAACTTCGGAAAAGGAATAGCCAAAGCCTTTGCCCCGAACAGCAGACCATATTCGCCAAACAATAGCAATTTTGCCGGATAGGTCTTCATCAGCCGTTCAGTTTTACCGGCCCGTTGCCTACCCGATCATCCAGCCACACTCCATTTTCGGTGTAAGCCAATAGTTCACTACGGATAAAACGATGCACCTCTTCCTGGTTTTCTTGCCAGTACAACAGGTGAATATTGGGTCCCGCATCAATGGTAAAGCCGACCGCTAAATCAGTCTGCCGGCGAAAATCGCGAATCCGCTCAATCAGTTCCAGACTACCGGCCTTCAGCAACAGAAAAGACGGAGAGGACGACATCATTAGTGCATGTAGGCTCAAGGCTTCCTGCTCCACCGCATCAATAAAAGCCATGCGGTTCCGGTCGGTCTTCATCAGCTGTATCAGTCGTTCAATCGTGCAGTTGGCTTGCTTCACCCGGGCCTCTTTGTATGGATGATGGCTCATCAATTCGTGACCGGCCGAACTCGACACTTTTTTCATTTTCGAATCAACCAGCAAAACTGCATCGCACAAGGAGAAGTAACTGTTATGTATCAGTTTCGAAACCGAAATGGCATGGCAATCGGTTGAGCCAGGTACAGCTGCCGATTTGCCCCACCAGGCAAAACCGCCATAAACCGAGCGGGCAGCACTTCCACTTCCCAGACGAGCCAATCGGGAGGCTGCTTGAAAAAACTTTTCATCATCTGCATGAGTACCGGTCATCTGTCGGTTCAAATCAGCCAAACACAAGGCGAGCGCTCCAAAAGCCGAAGCCGATGAGGCAATTCCTGTTGAATGCGGGAAGGTGTTTTCGCTTTCTATTTGAAAAGAAAAATCGTTTATCCATGGTAAATCCAACGACAAGCTATCGAGGTATTTTTCGATACGGGCGGCAAAAGGCGACCCGACACCCTCGAACAAAAAGTCGAGCCGTGTCCCTTTTCTCGGAAGCAGCGTCATGCTTGTCCGCGTTCGCGCCTGCTTCAAACTAAAACTTAATGATGGGTTCATCGGCAGTTGCTCCGGCCGTTTTCCCCAGTACTTAACCAAGGCAATATTTGAGGGACAAAGCCAAGTGGATGTATAGGTTGTCATGAAAATGATTTGGTGTTAAATTGAAATTCCAGCGTTGTTTCTTATTGATGCGGGTTCAGTACCATTTCGCGCCAGGGGAAAATCACGCACAATCCTTTATTGTTGAAATATGAATGTACATCATTCCTTTCCATTGACGTGGCAATCAGGTAGAAATCGCCACCCCAGGCACCGAGCGATTTCACTGAGCCGGTGAAATCGGTGAAATACCGCGACTTCACCGTTGGGCTGCCTAGCAACTGGCTCACCAGATCCTCATGTTCTTCAATCAGTTGCTGAAATTCGTATAAGTCTGAAGCCATTGCAAAAGCTCCGGATAAGCGGTTAACGCGTTCTATTTGCTCATCACTCACGAGCTGATCCTTTTGGAAACGACGCACTTCGTTGCGGGTGCTTTTTTTGGCTCCCGAGTAAACCAGGTAGAGCTTGTCCAAAAACGGATAGTTCAGTTCGATTGGCTGCGGTGCTTGCTTACGGGTATAAAAAATCGGCCCTTTTGCGGAAGCACAGGCAATATCGAAACCACTGCCGTGAAAAATCAATTCATTCAGCGTAAATGGATCCACTTTTGCCCAAGCGGCCAAATTGGCTATCAGGGTACTACTGCTACCCAAACCCCACTGCTTGTTAAAGTTGATGTGCGTATGTACTTCCAGCGAATCGCCGGGATTGAAAGCGGGGTTTAGTTGGGCAATAGCCAAGAATACATCCTGCAAAATGGCTGCCTTCTCGGCATCGGAGCTGCGTACAATGCGGAAATCCGGTAGCGACAAGTCGCATGAAAACCATAATCCGTCGTGCATGAAGGCCTTCCAGCGCAACAGGCCGGACTCGTATCCTTCGGCCACTTCCATGCGCTGGCCATATTGCAAGGGCAAGGCAATCGACCTGGCACCACGCAATACAAAATACTCGGCAGTGAGCAACAACTTGCCATGCGCGTAATAACGTTCTTTAGTCTTCCTCGCTTCCTGCATCATTTTTAAGAAAAAGTTCCACCTCCGAAAAGCTTAGTTCCCGTTTCTCAAAATAAAGGCGCGCGCCCGCTTTTTGTTCATCGCTAGCCTGAAGGCTATTCAGCATGTTGTTCAGGTGCATTTTCATGTGTCCCTTTTGGATGCCGGTTGTTACCAAGGCCCGAACAGCCGACCAGTTTGAAGCCAGCCCGGCAACCGCCAGGTACTTCATTAGTTCCGCAGCGGAGGGTTTCTCCAGAATTTGCAGGGCCAACCTGGCCATCGGGTGCAAAGCGGTTACGCCGCCAACCACGCCTACGGCCAGCGAAAGCTCCATCGAAAAACGGAACTGCCCGTTTTCAATTGTTGCCTCGCTCAATCCGGTATATTTTCCCTTGCGGGCAGCAAAAGCATGCCCGCCCGCTTCAATAGCCCGGAAATCGTTTCCGGTTGCCAGCGCCAACGCATCAATACCGTTGAAAATTCCTTTATTGTGCGTTACCGCCCGGGATACATCCTTGCGTGAAATATGCACAGCCTGTACAAATTTTTCGGCAAACACGCGAGCCACTTCCCTGTCACCGTCTTCCGATAATTCTTCAACCGGACATTCCACCCAAACCCGCACCCGGCTATCGGGTACGAAGTTCGACAATATGGCCATGATGATTTCGGCGTCCTGCTCTGCTTGGGGCCAATCGGTTTTGCTCGCGAACCAGTTTTTCAAACTCTTGCCAAATTGTTCCAGACAGGAGTTGATGAAATTGGCTCCCATCGCATCGCTCGTTTCAAAGGCCGCATCCAGCTGATAGTAGTCCGGTAGGATTTCGGGTAAATAGTTGAGCTGAATTGATGTGATTCCGCCTCCTCGCTGCTCCATTTTTTGCGTAATAGAAGCTGCTTCAGCTCGTAACGCTTTTTCAATTTCGGGGAAAATTTCCTGCAACTTTTCCGGATCTCCCGTCCATGAAAAATGCAGCTGCCCTTTCTTCTCGGTTCCCAAAACTTCAGCTTTAAAACCGCCGCGTTTAGCCCAAAAAACGGCTGCTTTGGCAAGTGCAGCTACCACCGAACTTTCTTCGCTTACAAAGGGAAAAACACGGTACTGGCCATTTACCAAAAAATTGGGCGCGATGGAAAAAGGAAAATGAAAATTGGACAGCTGGTTCTCGCTCAATTCAGCAATAATAGCTTGTATGTTCTCATTCTTCGCCTCAAAGCCAGCCAAAAAATCAACAGTTGCCGCATCCAGCCCCAATTGAGCCATGAGCCAAGCTGTTTTTTCATCTTTGCTTAGTTTCGAAAATCCGTGTATCGGCTTATTTTCCTTCATAATTTGGGTTAACTCGCAAATAGGTCTCGGCCAATCGGTAGGCTTTCAACAAATTTTCGATATAAATCTTTAGTGTTTCATAATCGGCGGTGGCATGACGCAGTACCGACGAGGCCATTCCGAAGACCGCAGGCAAACTGCTGGTAGCCACCAGGTAATACGCATCGAGGTAATTTTTTACACCGCCCGAAATAATCAACGAACGGCAGTTCACCGTGGTTTCATCCAGCAAACTATTCACATCATTCAGCATTTGCTGGGCGGTTTGCCCGACAAAAGCAAAAGGTGCGTTTCCGGTTCGAAGGGCTTCGTCTTCGCGCAGCATTTCCAGTTTCGAGAAGTTGGTTCCGCCGTAAGCCGCAAACTCGATGGCCTCGAGCGGCAGTTGCAACAGCTCTTTCAGGCTTTCGCGACCCATTCCCTGTCCCACTTCTTTCACAATCAGCGGCGCTTTCACCCGGCTCAACAGCAGCTGAATGGTTTCCAGCGGCGGCCGAGCGATACGGTCACCCTCGGGTTGAAACCATTCCTGAAGCGGGTTCACATGCACAATCAATCCATCGGCCCGAAGGCGGCCAAGCAAATCAACAATTGCTTGTTCCTGGTGACTGGCTAAAAGCTCTTCAACCTGGGCCACACCAAGGTTTGCCCAAAAGGGTTGATCGGATCCAATCACATCACGCACATCAAAATCGTCCCAGTAGGTTTTATCGAACAAAATCTTGCGGCAGGAGCCAAGTCCCATTCCCAAGCCAAACTCGCGACAGGCGCGAGCCAGGTTTTGGTTGATGTTTCTTGCAATTCCGGTACCTCCGGTCATACTTGATACCCAAAGCGGCGCCCGCATTTGCTTGCCTAAAAATAAAAAAGCTTCGCGATGGGCATCGGGATGTGCTGCCAGCAAAGGTTCGTAGATAAACCGGCGATCCTGCTCGGCGTAACCAGTTTGCGAATCAAAAGCCTTCTGAATGTGATCGAGTTTACGGTCTTTATCCATGATATTTATAAAAAAGTAAAAATAAGAAAAGCCCTCTTTAAATTTTCCCCGAAGGCGGAAAACTAAGAGCCAAGGTCAAAACCCGGCCTCAAGCTTTTCCTATCTCTACTTTTGTCTAGTCAAAAACGACTCTGCCGCATCATCTTTCCCCCTTTGGGGAATAAGAAGAGGGCTATTCCTTCAGTACTTCGCGCGAAATAACCATGCGCAACACTTCCGATGTTCCTTCTCCAATGGATAGCAGGCGCTGATCGCGGAAAAAGCGCTCAACCGGAAACTCATCGTTGCGGAAGAAGCCGGCACCCCCAAAAATCTGCATCGCCTCGCTGGCCACAAAACTAGCTACCTCGGCACAAAACAATTTGGCCATAGCTGCCTGTTTCCCAAAGGACTCGTTGTTGTCTTTTAACCAGCATGCCTGGTAAAGCAAGTTACGGGCTGCTTCAATGCGCGTCGCCATATCAGCCAGTTTAAAGGCAATCGCCTGAAAGCCAGCAATGGACTGTCCGAACTGTTTTCGTTTTTTCGAAAAAGCCAAGGCCATTTCGTAGGCACCCTGTGCCAAGCCAAGCCCCATAGCGGCAATGGACAAACGTCCCGAATCAATCGTTTTCAGCATGATTTTAATTCCGTGACCACGCTCTCCCAGCTGATCGTTGGCCGGAACCTGCATATCCCTGAAATAAACCATGCCGTTGTCGGCAGCACGCCACAAAAATTTTTGTTTCATAAACTCACGGGTGTAGCCCGGGTTAGTCCGCGGAACCAGAAAAGTGGTAAACTCCTTCTTTCCATCGGGGCGCGTACCGGTTTGAGCAACAAAGCTAATTCCGGCAACCATATTGGATGCCGCATTGGTGATGTACTTTTTATGGCCGTTTACCAACCATCCCTTGCTGTTTTGTACGGCTTGTGTTTCGACGCCCTGCGCATCCGAGCCGGCATTTTCTTCGGTCAAACCGAAACCCCACAGGTTTTCGGCGGTACACAAAGTCGGCACGTATTTTTGCTTTTGCTCTTCAGTACCAAACATCAAAATTGGTCCAATACCGAGCGAGTTGTGTGCGGCTACTGTTGCTGCAACCGAGCTGTCCACCCGAGCCAGCTCTTCCACCGCAATAATATACGAGAGGTAGTCGCTCCCCTGACCTCCGTATTCAACTGGTGCGTGCATCCCGAAAATGGAGAGGCTGCGCATGGACTTAATCAGCTCCACCGGGAAAACTTCCATCGCCTCAAATTCGCCGATAACCGGCTTAATTTTTTCTTCGGCAAAAGCCCTGACTTTGGCCCTTACTTCATGGTGTACTTTCTTCAGTAACGCGTTCATAAATGGTTTTTATTTATAGCTGGGTCGATTTTAGATGACCGATTTTAGACGATAGATCACAGATTGCCATTTTATAACAATTCAGGTTGAAATCGTGAAACTCAAATCTAATATTTTATCATCTAAATATCTTATTTTTAACTATTCTACTATTCTGCAACTCTAACACGCTGTTATTCTAAATCGATCAAAACTTCCCTGTCCTGAACCATCTTTCCCTTAGTCACATAAACAGCTTTCACCACCGCATCGACCGGACTTTGAATCGAAAATTCGGTTTTCATCGACTCAACAAGCAGCAAATGCTGGCCTTTGACCAATTTATCGCCGGGAGCAACAAACACGTCAATCACCTTGCCAAACAAATCAGCAAGAATGCGCGATTGCCTTTCGTTTTTAGCACCCGAATACCGGCGGTTCAATTTGATTTGATCGGGTACCTGCCTGCTTTTCAACTCCCAACGGTACGACTCGATCTGTATTTCGGTAGCTTGCTCTTTTTCAATCCAAAAAGCATTGCATCTTTTTCCGTTTAGTTTGAACGAAACGACGTGATTGTAGTATGAAACATCGTTCACGCGTAGCGGTTCATTTTCACGCTCAAATATCCACTCATTTTTTCGACGGCGCACAACGTAACTATCGTCTTTACCGTCAATTTGAAGCTCGAAAAGCGGATTTAATCGCCAGTATCCCAATACATTTGATACCGATTCGTTCGTCATTTCAGAATAAAAATGATGAAGGATGAAAGCAATAGCAGCCAATTCGGATGGAATCGTTTTTGGCCGGGTTTGCAAATCCGCCAACAAACGGGGCAAATGCTGTTCGATGTATTGGGTATAAACCTGCATGCTGGCGAAATCGTCCTGCATAATCAGCTTTTTCAGGAAAGCTTGGTTGGTTTTGATGCCTCCAAGAAACAAGTTATCCAGGGCGTGGTTCAAGGCGGCAATGGCTTGAGTGCGGTTAGGGCGGTGCACAATCAGTTTTCCTAACAGGCTGTCGTACGCCGGCGAAAGGCGACTTCCGAGAACCACAAAGCTATCCCAGCGGGCTTCCGTTTCGGCCTGCACTGCTCCAATCACTCCCGAGGAAGGCACAAAATGCAGCGCCGGATCTTCGGCACAAATCCGCGCTTCAATAGCATGCCCGCCACACCGAATGTCTTCCTGTTTCAGCGGAAGCCCATTGCCCGCTGCAATTTCGATTTGCCACTCCACCAGGTCAAGCCCGGTAACCGCTTCGGTAACCGGATGTTCCACTTGCAACCGGGTGTTCATTTCGAGGAACCAGCACTGCTGTTGCTCGTCAACTAAAAATTCGATAGTCCCTGCACCACGGTAGTTAGCCGCTTTGGCAATCTGCAAGGCATCATGATGCAGCGTATGGCGTGTTTCTTCTAAAAGGTTCGGTGCAGGCGCTTCTTCGACTACTTTTTGGTAGCGCCGCTGCAAGCTGCAATCGCGTTCGAACAGATGAACGACCTTTCCTTTTCCGTCACCCATCAATTGCACTTCCACATGCCGCGCTTTCTGCAGGTACTTTTCAACGAACAACTCGCCTTGGCCAAAATACGCTGTTGCTTGGCGTCCGGCTTGTTCCAGCGCCGCCTCCAAATCGGCTGCTTTTTGCACAATCTGCATGCCTTTGCCTCCGCCTCCGGCAGCCGCTTTGACCAACACCGGAAAATCGAGCGTTTCGGCTTTTGCCCGGATTTCGCTCGCCGAGCCGTACAAACCCGGTAAAACCGGCACACCCAGCGAACGGACAAACTCAATTGCCCGTGTCTTTTCACCCATCAGGCTGATTTGCTCCGGTGTAGCGCCGATAAAATGAATACCGGCATGCTCAACAGCAGCTGCAAACGCTGCATTCTCCGATAAAAATCCGTAACCGGGATGAATGGCATCAGCCCCGATCTGCAAAGCCAAGGCTAACAAGGCTTGCTGGTTCAGGTAAGTTTCGGCCAGCGTGTTGCCGTCCAGCAAAAACGCTTCATCAGCCCTAGCCACATGAAGCGACAGTGCATCGTCGGCAGCGTAAACGGCCGCCGTTCGGATGCCCATAATCCGGGCCGTGCGAATAATGCGCACCGCAATCTCCCCTCTATTGGCGACCAATATTTTCCAAAATTTCTTTTTCAATTTTTATTTCTTTTTTAATGCCTTCCAATCGGGCTTGCGCTTGTCCAGAAATGCCCGCAATCCTTCTTGTCCTTCTTCGGATTCCACCAAGTCGGCCAGTATTGCGGCCGTGTAGTCGCCGCTATCCGTGTTCACTTCACCCGAGTCAAGCTTCAAAATCAATTGTTTGCAGGCTTTCAAGGCATTTGGCGAAACAGTCTGCAATTCCGAAATCAACTTATCGACGACCGACATGCGCTGCCCATCATTTGCAATAAAATCAAGCAGCCCGATTGCATGTGCTTCGGTCGTCCAAATCCGTTCACCTGAAAACATCAATTTTTTCAGGTTTTGGGTTGAAAGGCGTTTGGCAACAAAAGGCATAATGGTTGCCGGAATAATGCCCAGCTTCACTTCGCCAAATGCAAAGGCGGTGGAGGTTTCAGCTATGGCAAAATCGCAAGCCGATAAAATGCCGTTGGCTCCACCCAACACATTTTTGTGTGCTGCAGCGATGGTTATTTTCGGATAGTGGTCAATTTTTTTCAGCAAATTGGCCAACTTCAGGTATTCCTGTCGGTTTTCCGCCTTTTCGCGGTTAATGGCATTGGCAAACCAACTGATGTCGGCACCGGCACAAAACGAGCGGCCTTCGCCGGCAATGACCACAAAATGAATTTGCTCCATCTGCTCCACTTCCTCCAGTGCGGCATGCAAGTCGGCAATCAGCTCAGCGTTCAGGGCATTGTGCTGCTCCGGTCGGTTCAGTAAAATGGTCGCCCGGTCATTTTCAATTTGAAGCAGAATCGTTTTATAGGTATTCTTCATCGTCCATTCATTTTGTTTACATGCGGAAAACCCCGTAACGAGTCTCCCGCACGGGCTGGTTCAAGGTCACCCCAAACAAAAAGGACAACACATCGCGGGTATCTGCCGGGTCGAAAATTCCATCGTCCCACAGGCGCGATGAGCTGTAATACGCCGAGCTCTCCTGCTCAAATTGCTCGACCAAACTCTTGTTTGCTCCGCTTCCGCCAATGGTTTGCAGCACGCCCGACGCCTGTTCTCCCCCCATGACCGCAATGCGGGAGTGCGGCCACATGAGTAGGAAATCGGGGTCGTAGGCACGGCCGGCCATCGCGTAGTTTCCGGCACCAAAAGAGCCCCCGATTACCAGCGTAATCTTCGGTACAGCGGAATTGGCTACCGCATTAATCAGCTTAGCCCCATCGCGGGCAATACCATCGTGTTCGTATTTTTTCCCGACAATAAAACCACTGATATTCTGCAAAAACAACAAGGGAATTTGTCGTTGGTTGCAAAGTTGAATAAAATGAGTTCCCTTACGGGCTGCTTCGGCGGTCAGAAAACTTTGGTTACCCAAAATACCCACCGGAATTCCTTTCAATCGGGCAAAGCCGGTTAGCAAGGTTTTAGCATACTCCGCTTTAAATTCCCGAAAACTATCCCCATCGACCAAATGCGCTACAATAGCGCGCACATCAATCGGCTTTTTCAGATCGACCGGCAAGCAATCATACAGCCCTTCGGCATCAAAGGCTGGGTCAATAGCAGGCAGCAGGTCAATCTCGCGCTTTTTTACGCGAGGCAACGCGACTACCAAATCACGACAAATGCGCAGGGCATTTACATCGTCGTCGGCCAAGTGGTCGGCCACCCCCGAAATTTTGGTATGCACATCGCCACCCCCCAAATCTTCGGCCGAGACCTCCTCCCCAGTAGCGGCTTTCACCAAAGGCGGGCCACCGATAAAAATGGTTCCCTGGTTGCGCACAATGATGGTTTCGTCGCACATGGCCGGCACATAGGCGCCACCAGCGGTACAGGAACCCATCACCACGGCAATTTGAGGAATCCCTTCTGCCGACAAACGCGCCTGGTTGAAAAACACCCGGCCAAAGTCGAAGCGATCCGGAAAGACCTGTGCCTGTTCGGGCAAGAAAATGCCACCCGAATCGACCAGATAAATGCAGGGCAAGTGGTTTTGCATTGCAATTTCCTGAGCCCGGATATGTTTTCGGATGGTTTCGCGAATATAGGTTCCGCCCTTCACGGTGGCATCGTTGGCCACAATCATGCACTCGCGCCCCTGAATCAGGCCAATACCGGTTACAATACCGGCCGAAGGAAACGCATCACCATACTGACCAAATGCTGCAAAGGACGACAATTCAACAAATGGAGTGCGTGGATCCACCAGCAAATCAATCCGCTCTCGGGCCAACAATTTGGCACGTTCGCGGTGCTTCTCTACTGCATTTGCAGGGCCATGTGCCGTAACAACCGACACCCTCCGGTGAAATTCGGCGAGTACTTCGCGGTACGCGTTAGCACCTGTCTGCCGGGAATCTATCGTATTCAATTTTAAGTTTTCCATGTATGGATAAAACAGAAAGAAATTCCAAATCTGTGTCCACTGCGACGTTTGACACGACACTAGGACAAAAAAACAGCTTATAAGTTCACCCCGCTCTCATTTTTTGAGTTTTGCAATACCCCGATTCCTGCCTCTTGCAAAAACAGGATTGGCTGTCAGAGAACTAATATAAAAGATATTTACATCCGAATTGACTTTCTTCGCTCAATTTTGAAAAGCTAATTGTAATTTCGCAATCGCTTAGTCTCGACTTAAAGAATGAACCATGAAGCTGACTGAATTAGACAAACTGAGTTCTACCCTAAGCGGTACCGAGCCGATGCCGCTGTTGTTTCTGGGACACGGCAGCCCAATGAATGCCCTAGAGGACAACGAGTTTACCCGCTCGTTCGGCAAGATCGGTTCCAAAATTGAACGACCAAAAGCCATTTTGTGTGTTTCGGCACATTGGGAAACACCGGGGACTTTTGTGACTGCCATGGAACACCCGCCTACCATTCACGATTTTGGCGGCTTTCCCGAGGCTTTGTACAATATACAATATCCGGCACCGGGAAGCCCGGAGCTGGCGAACGAAACCAAGGGATTGGTCACATCGAAGCAGGTTGGCTTGACCGACAAATGGGGCCTCGACCATGGTGCCTGGAGTGTTATCCGGCACCTGTATCCCGATGCGGATATTCCGGTTGTACAGCTGAGCCTCGACTACCGAATGAGCCCCAAATCGCACTTCGAACTGGGCCAGGAATTAGGCGCACTTCGAAAAAAAGGGGTGCTGATTATCGGCAGCGGGAACCTGGTTCACAACCTGCCCAGGGTAGCCTGGGATCGGTTAAATGAAATTGGTTATGGCTACGATTGGGCGGAAGAAGCACGTACCAAAATGAACGACTGGATACTGGAGGGAAACTACCAGCCATTATTGGACTACGAAAAACAAGGAACTGCCCTGAAGTTGTCCATCCCCTCGCCCGACCATTTTTTGCCGCTACTCTACGTGCTGGCTTTAAAAGATAGCCGAGACGAGATCAGCTTGTTCAACGACAAATTGTTGGCGGGTTCATTAAGTATGACTTCTGTCTATATCAACCGGGGTTAAACCAATGGCGCTGGTTTTAATGCTTCGTGAACTTTGTCTGGTACTTTGAGCCTCTCTTGGTCACCAAGTAATCGTTTCCCAAAGGGATCGGAGGAAAACACGACGAAGCTCAAAGTCCGTTGAACCAACTGCTTTTAATCTTCAAAAAGCAGGGGGTGGCAGCTCGCGAAAAACAATTACCTACCTAATGCTTCTTTAACAGCTGCAAGGGTTTTGGGAGCATTGCCAACAAAGAGCTGCCCATCAATTTCGAATACGGGGCGTTTCAGGAATGTGTAATCCAGCAACAGCAGTTTTTTGTAAGCGGCGTCTGAATTGACCAGATTATTCGCCAAGGCTTCTTTCAATTTTCGGGCACGTTTGTTCAGGAGTTCCTCGTAGCTCCCGGTATGTTTGTGAAACACTTCAAGCTGTTCTTCCGTGATCGGGTTGAACTTAATATCCTGTTGTTCAAAGCTATCGTCCACACCGACTTCTTTCATTATCCGCTGGCAGGTATCGCAGCTTGACAGGAAATAGACTTTTCGTTGCATGTTGGTTTTCGTTTTTTGCGGCGGGAAGGTACAGAAAACGAAAGAAAGCATCCGTCGTCTGCTTCTATAAGTTGAATAAATGCTGCTGCTTTAATCCTTCAAATTGATTGAATTTTGCGATATATAATCAGCCGCTACTTTTTGTACATGGCTTACATCCCGGATACGCAGCATTCGAAAAAAATAGGGCTAAAAAGAAAATCAGTCAATTACATTAAAATGCAACCAGCTGATTTTAAGAGCGGAAAATGGGATTCGAACCCGCGATCCTCAGCTTGAGATCCGGCGGCTGCGGGACTACCAACTCAGCTAGTCCCGCATGAAGCGATGTCATCCGGTTTGATTTTCATTAAAAAAAACCGACTACAAGCTAATGTAAGCGGCTTCTTGAGAGCGGAAAACGGGATTCGAACCCGCGACCCTCAGCTTGGGAAGCTGATGCTCTACCAACTGAGCTACTTCCGCAATAATTTCGGCCAAATGTAGAGAATTTTATGACTTGTGACGCATTTTTTAATCATTTTCCTCCAGATGGAATATTTCTTCGACTGTCACGTTGAAATATCGGGCTAATTTTAAAGCAAGTAAGGTTGAAGGTACAAACTTTTTACGCTTAATTGCGTGACTGGTTTGGCGCGAAACATTCACTGCAACAGCCCGATCTTCCTGCGTGATGTCACTCATCGCCCGATAAACTTTCAGTTTGTTATCCATCCGATTACACCTCCGTGATAATTTGTTTTCTAAAGTGGTGCAAAATAAGATACAGAATTAACGGAATGGAAATAATAAAAGAAGTCCCAATCTGAATTTCTCCTTTGAACAGATGGATTAAAAGAAGGATAAATAAACAGATAAGCATTGATAACCAGAAAACTCAAGTCTCAACCAATGAAAAAAATCTTCCTTTTTCGTTATCTCATTCTCGTGCCTTTGTGCCTTCGTGTTTTCATCTTCATCCTTCGAACCGTTCATTCCAAAAAAAGCAGGTTCCGCATCAGGCCGCTGTACTTGGTTCGCTTCACCGCTGATTTGCTAAAAAGCTCGGCAAACAAGGTTACATCCATTTTGTACCAGCCATCCCGCCCCAAGTCCATCAGTTTCGGGTTTGGCTTGAAGGCTTCTTCGTTGTGCGGTTCCGATTTCAGGTTCCAGGGGCATACGTCCTGACAAATATCGCAACCGAAAACCCGATCCCGGAATTGCCCCCGCAGTTTTTCGTCAATTTCACCTTTTTGTTCAATGGTTTGGTACGAAATACATCGGCGAGCATCCACCACATAAGGTGCCACAATGGCCTGGGTTGGGCAGGCATCCAGACAGCGGGTGCAGTTGCCGCAATGGTTGCCTACAATGCGCCCATTGTGATCTAACTCCAAATCAATCAGCAGCTCGCCAATAAAGAAAAAGCTACCGTATTCAACCGAAATCAGGTTCGTGTTTTTGCCAATCCAGCCCAATCCAGCCCGAACCGCCCATGCTTTATCCAGCACCGGAGCAGAATCGGTAAATGCGCGACCTTGGCATGGCGCTATCTCACTGTTGATAAACTGGAACAAAGCATTCAACTTATCCTTCAACACAAAATGATAGTCGGTACCGTAGGCATATTTCGACAGAATTGGTGCATCGGGCTGTTGCGTTTCACTCGGGTAATAATTCAACAAAACCGAAATAACGGTTTGTGTTCCTTCGTGCAGCAGGCGCGGGTCGAGGCGTTTATCCCGGTTGCGAGCCATGTAATCCATGTCGCCGTTCATGCCCTCGTCCAGCCAACGATCGAGGTGGGGTTTTTCGTCGGCCAAAAAATCAGCTCGGGAAAAACCACAGGCCAGAAAGCCCAGTTCAATTGCTTTTTGGCGTATCCGTTCGGTTTGTTCGCGTTTGTCCATCACGGGAAAAAAGATATAAAAAAACCCAGTTCGCCCGGGTTTGTATCTGAAAGCTTTTTACAAAAAGTTTCCGTTTAAAAGAATCCCAGTTCCAGACGGGCTTCTTCACTCATCATCGACTTGTCCCAAGGGGGTTCAAAAGTCAGCTCAACATGCGCCTCAACAATCCCTTCAACGGCTAAAGCCGCCTGGCGGGTATCTTCGACCAACATAT
>JBKEAN010000094.1:0-30057 GCA_047972415.1 Mangrovibacterium sp. | reverse complement strand
TTTTTTCAGGCAGTTTGTGCGTTTAGGCAACCTTCCTGGTACTCGGCAATAATTTTGCCTACCTGTTGCGGCGACACGCGCCCATATACCTTTTCGCCAACCATCACCACTGGTGCTAGTCCGCAGGCACCAACGCACCGCAGACAGCTTAGCGAAAACTTGCCGTCGGCCGAAGTTTGACCAACTTCAATACCCAACTGGCGTTTAAACTCGAACAGTACTTTTTCGGCACCACGTACATAGCAGGCGGTTCCCATGCAAATGGATACCGGAAACTGGCCTTGCGGCAGCATGGTAAAAAACGAGTAAAAGGTAACCACACCGTATACCTTGGCTACCGGCGTGCTCAGTTCGCGGGCAATCAATTCCTGCACCTCGGCGGGCAGGTAGCCCAGTTTGTGTTGAACCTGGTGCAGCACATTTATCAGCTCCGATTCCTTGTTTCCGAACTCGGCACAAATCGTTTTTATCAGTTCAATGGTTTTGTCCGAAAGTTTTATCGCGGTCATAATGATTGATGTTTGTTATGTGGTTATTGATGGTTATTAAGTGGTCATTAAGTCATTAAGTAGTCATTAGGTGGTCATTAGGTACTGGGGCCGATTGACCTGATGTAGTTGTTCAGTTTGACGCCCAACACGTCACTTGCTTTTATCAGTTGGTTGAAATTTTCGTCCTCAATTAGCTTTCGTCGGTGGGCTTTGGTGAGCCATGTTTTAGTTTCGAACAGCGATCCTCTGGAAAAATAAAGGAAGTTTTTATGGTCTTTAAAATGAAAACGACCAAAGCCTTCGCTGATGTTCGCCGCAATTGAATCGACAGCTTTTAACAACTGTATACCAGTTGAAAATTTATAAAAGTTGTCCCATTGAACAACAATCGTGTGAACCTCGTCGGCTAGCGCCATTGCCAATTGATAAACCTGTAATTCTTCCAATTTCATAAAGACCATCTTTCCTTTTTTCTGTTCTTACAACAAATGACCACCTAATGACACCTAATGACTACTTAATGACGATTATAATGACCATCAAATGACAATAATCGTCTTCTAGCTTCTGTCAAAATACTTGGTGTGCAACAGGTGGTGCGCCTTTTCGCTCATCGGGTGTCCAAGAAATTCTTCGTACAGCTTAATGATGTGCGGGTTTTCGTGCGATTTGCGCAAGGTTTTGTTTTTGTCTTCCGAGTAAATGGCACGTTGGCGTTTCTTCAGCACCTCGGCATCGCCGTGGTGATAGGGTTGGCCGCCGCCGCCAATGCAGCCGCCGGGGCACGACATAATTTCGATGGCATGGAAATGACTTTCGCCTGCTTTAATTTGGTCGAGCAGCTTGCGGGCATTGCCCAGTCCGTGCGCAATACCAATATTGATTGGCGTTCCGTCGAAATCGATGGTGGCTTTTCGCAAACCTTCCATGCCGCGCAGTTCTTCAAAATCAACACGGGGAAGCGTTTTGCCGGTTTGCAATTCGTAGGCTGTGCGTACAGCAGCCTCAATCACCCCGCCGGTTGTTCCAAAGATGACACCAGCACCTGTTGATTCGCCCATAGGCATATCAAACTCTTCGTCGGGCAATTGCTTAAAGTCGATGTTCGAAAGTTTAATCAGCGAAGCCAGTTCGCGGGTTGTCAGCGCGTAATCCACGTCGGGGTTTCCGTTAACCGAAAACTCGTTGCGGCTGCTTTCGTATTTTTTGGCCAAACAAGGCATAATGGACACCACCACCAGGTTTTCGCGTTTCACCCCAATTTTGTCGGCAAAGTAGGTTTTGGCAATGGAGCCAAACATTTGTTGAGGGGAGCGGGCGGTTGACGGGATGTCTTTCAGTTCGGGGAAGTGGTGTTCGAAAAACTTGACCCAGGCCGGGCAACACGAGGTGAGGATAGGCATCTTCACCGTTTTGTCACCTTGCATGTATTTTCCCAAACGGTTCAGCAACTCGGTCCCTTCTTCCATAATGGTGAGGTCGGCACCAAAATCGGTATCAAATATATAGTCGAAGCCCAAACGGCGTAAAGCGGCAACCATTTTCCCGGTTACCAAGGTACCGGTGGGCATTTCAAATTCTTCGCCCAAAGCAGCCCGAACAGCAGGGGCGGTTTGTACAATTACCGTTTTGGTGGGGTCGGAGAGGGCCCTGATAACGGCGCCGGTTTTGTCAACTTCGGTTAATGCACCGGTTGGGCACACCGCTACACACTGGCCGCAGTAAGTACACTCCGAGTGGTCGAGGTTCATTTCGAAAGCAGGAGAAACCACTGCCCCGAAACCCCGGTTTATAGTTGCCAGCACACCTACCGTTTGTACCTGGTTACACATGGTTTCGCATCGTTTGCAGCGGATGCACTTGTCCATTTCGCGTATAATAGCCGGGCTGGTATCTTCGCGGTAATGTGTTTGTTCCCCTTGGTAGCGGATTTTTCGGATGCCCATTTGGTGCGCCATGTCCTGCAAATCGCAATTACCCGATTTGGCACAAACCAGGCAATCAGCCGGGTGGTCGGATAAAATAAGTTCCAAAACGGTACGGCGGGCATTCACGGCACGTATCGAGTGGGTGCTTATTTCCATACCGTCGGCCACCTCGGTGCAGCAGGCAGGGGCCAGGTTGCGGCGGCCTTTCACTTCAACCACACACACCCGGCAGCCGCCCGGTTTGTTTTCAATGTTCATATCGTGCAGCTTCATGTGGCAGAGGGTCGGGATGTCGATCCCCGCCTGCGCTGCTGCATCCAGTATCGATGTTCCGTGCAGGACTTCGATGTTTTTGTTGTCAATATTGAGTTTCACCGTATTCATGTTGAACTTTCTCCTTTAGCTAATTATTACCGCGTCAAACTTACATTTCTCGAAACAGATGCCACATTTGATGCACAATTTCTGATCGATGTAATGCGGCGTACGTTTTTCGCCAGAAATGGCGCCAACCGGGCAATTGCGGAAGCATAGCGTACAGCCGGTACATTTTTCTTCATGAATGTGGAAGTGCATGAGCGCCTTGCATTGCGATGCCGGGCAGCGGTGCTCATCAACGTGTGCCGTGTATTCGTGCATAAAGTTGTCGAGGGTTGAAAGTACCGGGTTTGGCGAGGTTTGCCCAAGTCCGCACAGCGAAGTGTCTTTAACCACTTGCCCGAGCAGGCGAAGGTTTTCAATATCCTCGTGGGTACCTTTGCCTTCGGTTATTTTCACCAGAATTTCGTGCAAACGCTTGTTTCCGATGCGGCAGGGCGTGCATTTTCCGCACGATTCGTCGAGGGTGAATTCGAGGTAAAATTTGGCAATAGACACCATGCAATCGTCTTCGTCCATCACAATCATACCGCCCGAACCCATCATGGAACCGGCAGCCAGCAGGTTATCGTAGTCAATCGGCGTGTCCAGAAAATCGTTGGTGAGGCAGCCGCCCGAGGGGCCGCCGGTTTGTACGGCTTTAAACGCTTTGCTATCTTTTATACCGCCGCCAATGTCGTAAATTACTTCGCGCAGGGTAATGCCCATAGGCACTTCAATTAAACCGACGTTATTGATTTTGCCGGCTAGCGCAAACACTTTGGTACCTTTCGATTTTTCGGTGCCAATGCTGGCAAACCACTCGGCCCCTTTGTTAATAATCGGTGGAATATTGGCAAAGGTTTCTACATTGTTTACATTGGTGGGCTTGCCCATGTAGCCCGATTCGGAAGGGAAGGGGGGTTTGAAGGTTGGCTCGCCGCGTTTGCCTTCCATGGAGTGGATGAGGGCCGTTTCTTCGCCGCAAACAAAGGCACCTGCCCCGTAGCGGATTTGGATGTCGAAACGGAAGTCGGAACCCAGAATACTTTCGCCCAGCAAACCGTATTCGCGGGCTTGTGCCAGGGCAACCTTCAGGCGTTGAATGGCCAGCGGGTATTCGGCACGGATGTACACCAAACCGTTGGAGGCACCAATGCAGTAGCCGCAAATGGCCATCGCTTCAATTACCGAGTGGGGGTCGCCTTCCAGAATGGATCGGTCCATAAAAGCTCCGGGGTCGCCTTCGTCGGCATTGCAAACCACGTATTTTTCATCGCCTGCAACTTTGTTAGTGATTTCCCATTTGAGCCCGGTTGGGAAACCGCCACCGCCACGCCCCCGCAAGCCCGATTTTTTAATCTGGTCAATTACTTCGGCGGGGCTGTAACTTTCGAGGCATTTGCCCAGCGCCGCATAACCGTCGTTACCAATGTACTCTTCAATATTTTCGGGGTTGATAAAACCGCAATTGCGAAGTGCAATCCGGACTTGTTTTTTATAGAAGTCCATGTGTTTGCTGTCGCCAACGGCTGTATCACTTTTCGGGTCTTTATACAGGAGGTGTTCTACTTTGCGGCCTTTCAAAATGTGTTCGTCCACAATTTCAATGGCGTCCTTCGGTTCAACCGACACGTAAAACGTATTGTCGGGTTGAATTTTGACAATGGGGCCTTTTTCGCAAAAACCGAAACAGCCGGTATGCAACACCTGTACCTGGTCTTGCAGGCCGTGGTCGGCCAAGCGGTTTTTCAGGTTCGATTTCAGCAGGTCGCTTTGCGAAGCTTTGCAGCCGGTACCGCCGCAAACCAGTACGTGCGTATGAAATTCTGCCATAAATGTTTCGTTAGTTTAGTCCTGAATGGTTTTGTAATTGGTTGGGATAATGCCTTCAACCAGTTCGTTTAGTTTGATGTGTTTTTCGATGATTTCGTGTGCCTTCATCTTGTCAACATAGCCGTAAACTACTGGTTCGCTGCCGGGAACTGTTAACTCAATGGTCGGTTCGGCATAGCAGTAACCCATGCAGCCGGTTTGGGTTACCAGCGCTTCAATTCCCTGGTGATCCAGTTCTTCTATCAGGTAAGTCATGGTTTCTTTGGCGCCCGAGGCAATGCCGCAGGTTGCCATTGATACTTTAATGTGTACCAGGTTTTCGGGGTTTTCGCCTTTTTCTCTAAGTTTTATTTTCGACTGCACTTCGTCTTTCAGCTTCCGAAGGTCAGCCAGCGATTTGATTTTATTCATGGTGGTGTTAGTTTGTTCGTGTTTTTTTTACTTTTTCAAGTTCGGCTTTCTTTCAGATAGTTAAGCTGCAAAAAGTCATTAACCGCTAATTTGGATTTGTTCCAAATTCTCGAGTAACATGGCTTGCAGAAATTCGCGGATTTCTTTGGTTGCAATGGGCATTCCACCCAGTATTTTTTTGATTTCGCGTGAGTCGAAATTGAATTCGCCGTGCAGGGTTTGGTGGCGGTAAAAGATTTCGGCCCCCGTTTCGTTCGAAAGCAGGATGAGGATGGTACCGGCGATGTCGCCCAAGATGGGGCGGTCGAAGTGCTTAAACCCGAAAACAGCAATAACATCGGTTCCTTCGCCTGGCCACGATTCAATGGTTAAAGTGCCGCCAGTTTGTTCAGCATTTTGTTTCAGAAGCGGAAGTCCCAGCCCAACTTTACGGGTAGTTTGGGTTGTATAAAAGGGATCGGTAACACGTTGGAGTGTCGCAGTATTCATGCCGCAACCGTTGTCTTTTATTTCAATCCGGTAGCTGTCGCTTTTTTGGTTTTCGGTGATGTAAATTTCGATTAATGAAGCATTTGCCCGAATGGAATTTTGGGCAATATCGAGAATATGCAGGGCTAGTTCGGTCATGTGGTTTTTATTCAGGTTTCAATTTTTACGGAGCGGCCGTTTTTCTGGAGTAATGCCATGCGGATTTCGTCGAAACTGGTCCCCGCCATTTCGAAAACCGTACAGGCTGTACCGATGTCGTCCAGGTAGTGGGCATCGGAGGCTTTTATCAGGCAGATTTCGGGGTGAATATCGAATTGCGCCCGGACTTGTTGTTCGGAACTTCGCCGGCTGATTTGCATCGCATCAACCCGAAGTTCGGTTGGCAAAAAGCCCAGCTGGCTGTACAGGCTGTTAATGGGCCGGTCGATGTGTGCCGGAATAAAAAGCCCGTGCAGGCGGTGTACAAAGTCGGCAATTTCATCAATACCAACTGTAAGCCCGTTTCCCAGGTACCAGGGTACTTCCTCTGTAATTTGGTTGTTGCGGTCGACGACCACCTGGTAGCCAAAATAATCGGGGCGATTAGGGATTTGTAGCAGGTGCTGATCGATAAATTGTTGGAACTCATGGGTGCTATGGTCGTCCTCGAACAGGCATAAGGCGTGTACTTCTTCGCGGCTGTTTACTTCACAGCCATTCAATACGGTAATTCCTGTTCCGGCCGCCAGTTCCCGGACCACGCGGCACTGCTTGGTGCTGTTGTGGTCGGTAATGGCAATCAGGTCGAGCTTTCGCTCTTGTGCAACGGCAATAATCTGGTCGGGGCTCATACCTAAATCGGCACATGGCGAAAGCACCGTGTGCAAATGAAGGTCGGCCCTGAACCTGCGTATCATGGCCGGTGGAGCAAATCGTACAGTTTACCGGCGAGTTCAAAGGTTGACAGGGGGCTCGACAGCAGCGGGATTTGCTCCTCGTTGCTGTGTTTGATGGTATTTTCCATAGGCTGGTAGTCCTTTACCAGGATAACGGCAGCCATATCTTTTAGCGATGCGATGGCCATTACATTTTGATGCACCTGCAAGGTAATCCACACTTGCCCTTCGCGGGCGTTGCCCATGACATCACTTAATAAGTCCGAAACATAAGCTCCGGTTACTTCGCGGTCAAGGCCTTGTTTGCCTGCAACCACCTTCAAATTTAATTGATCTACTAGTTCAGAAACCTTCATTTCTACGTCCTCTTTTATTACAATCTGCTTTAAATCGGTCTTTGCCCCATTTACGCTCCATGTTGTTAAGCGCTTTGGCGGGCGATATTTTATTTTCTCCCTGCCAGCTTTGTTGCAGGAAAATACAATCAGACATTTTTGCTTGTCCGCAAACCATATCCTCGGCCAGTGCCTGGCAGTTGGGGGCACCACAGGCCCCGCAATCAATTGCAGGGAGGGAACAAATAATGCGTTGCATCCGGCTCATTTTTTCGAGTGCCTGTTCCCTGTTGTCGCCTAAAATGAAGACTGGTTTAGGACGAATGGGGTCGGCTATCAGTTTCGGTTTCAGGGTGTCGGCCATTTGCTGAATTGGGTGCTCTTTAAATTTCGAGGTGGATTCGTAGCGTTTGCCCCGGCGTTCCAGTCGCTCTACCGTCAGAAAACGGTTACCCGACAGTAGGTTGCCACCAGCGCAGCTTTGGTCGCAGGCGCGCAGTTCCAGGAAGTCAATATCGGGAACTTCTTCATTTTCTAGCCGTTCCAGAAACTTAATCACATTGTGTATCCCATCAATAGCCATGCTTCGCTCGCCAAAATGTACAGCTTCGCCCCGTGTTAAACTCCATAGAATGCCATCTCTGGTAAGTGTTTCGCGTAGTGCGCTTGTGTTAGGAACATCGGTGGTGTTGATGTTTTTGCGCACGTGATTGTACAACTCGTTCATGTTGATAACCCCGTCGACAATCGATTCTTTTTCGCCGATTGGGCTTTTCACCGACGTGATCTTTGCAATGCAAGGCGTTACATAAAACAGTCCGATTTCTTCGCGGAGGGCACCCTGTTGCATCAGTTGTTCAATAGCCAGGTGCGCACCAAGATCGTGGGGCGCCTTTCTCAGAATCATATTGTCGACCAGCGACGGATACCGAATCTTGATTAAGCGGACAATCGACGGGCAAAAGGTTGAAATGTGCGGACGTACATTTTTTTCTTTGCGGCAATAGTCTTTTATCGAGTCGATTAAAAACCCGATAGGTTGTTCTACCTCGTAAACATGGGTGAAGCCAATTGTAAGCAAGGCTGCATAAACCTGGTCTTCGGTGTATTTTTCGGGAAATTGGCCAATCATTACCGAGGGGAACAGAACCACCCGGTATTTAAAGGCTTTGATTTTGTCGAGGTCGTCCTGCTCTACAAAGATTGCCTTGACTGGGCATACACGCATACACTGGCCGCAGTCAACACAACGCTGAGAGTCGATAACTGCCAGCCCGTTCCGGATTCGGATAGCCTCGGTTGGGCATGAGCGCATACAGTGCGTACAGCCGATGCATTTTTGTGCATCAACTTTTAAGGCATGGTATGTAGCGGAGGGCGTGTTCATCAGAAATAATTTACCATGGTTACCGTGGTCCCCTGGGCAACGAGGGTCTCAATATGCAGTTCGTCGGTATTCTTTTTTATATTGGGTAGTCCCATGCCGGCTCCGAAGCCCATTTCGCGAACTTTTTTACTGGCTGTAGAGAAACCTTCTTTCATTGCCATTTCAATGTTGGGAATGCCCGGGCCTTCGTCCCGGATAACTGTGCGTATTTTGTCTTTGTCAATCTGAATATGTATGGTGCCGCGGTAAGCATGTGCGACCACATTCACCTCGGCTTCGTACAGCGCAATCACAATGTTTTTAATACACTTGTTGTCAACGCCCAATTGGTTCAACACTTTTTTTACCCGGCTCGATGCTTGCCCGGCCGTTGTAAAATCCCCACCTTCAATTGCAAAGTTCAGTTCCATTTTAGTACACAGGTTTTAATCCCGCCATATACAGTAAGCCACTGGCTTTAAACAGAGTGAGTGGCGATTCGAGTACGCATATCCCATGTTCACAGGCCAGTTCCAGCATTTCTGTAGTGGCTTTTTTGTTTCGTACAAACGCAATAAAGCGAATGTCTGCCATTTCGGCTGTACGGATGGTTTGAAGGTTGCACATCCCAGTAATCAGCAGCAGGTGGTCGGTGTCCAGTGTAAGTACATCGCTCATTAAATCGGAGCTGTATCCGCGGAATACTTCTCCCTGGGTGTAAGTTGTCCCGCAAATAACCTGTGCTGACAATAATTCGCAGACTTCGGAAATCTTCATAAATGGTACACAAAAGTTGACTCACAAAGATGGAAGAAATGCATCAAATCAACGATTTTTAAAGCCACATTATAGCGCTTTCAACCCAAATTTAGATTCATTATAAAATATTACAGCAAACAGGTACTGTGCGAGTTAGCTTTGTATAATCAGATGTGTTCATCTTTTATTTAAGCCCGATTATCATAAAAGGTACAGGTTTCAGGTTTCTGTTGCCCATTTTGGTTTTAGTTTGAATAGAAATTAATTGTTGTACGAACTAATTGGCCAAAAATGAATGGGTAATCCTTGTTTTTTTCGTACATTTTGAAAGCAAAACCGAACAAAAACCAAATTGATTTGAGCCATGATTTACGATGAAAAACCGTTTGAGGCAAAACTTCCCGATATCCGGATAGTGATGCAGCAGTTGTTGGACGCGATTCCAATCCCGGCTTTTATCAGGGATACAGAGGGAGTGTTGCTGATGGAAAACCAAGCATTTTGCCTATTGATGAGTTGCGGGAGTATGGATATACGGGGGAAACGGATTTCTGATTTTCTGGATCCCGGCCAGGCCAGCCACTTCGAACGGCACGATCAGGACATGCTTTCCGATCGCGCGGCGCACAGTTACGAAGCACGAATCCGCACGGCAACAGGCTTTTCGCGCGACTATGCTTTCCAGAAATCGCTTTTGTTTGACGAGAAGAAAGAGGTTGTCGGCCTGTTTTGTTCCATGCTGGATTTAACAGAACAACGCGCGGCTGAGCGGCGCATGAAAGAAGCCATGGAGCAAACGGTGATTGCTTCGGCCATGCTCCACAAAATAAAAGCCGGTGTGGTTATTGCCGATGCCGATTTGAAAGTGATTGATGCCAACCTTGGCTTTGCAAGGTTGATGGGCGGCGATTTGGAAGAATTGTACGAAACGGTTCCTGGCCTTGCCGGGGCCGAGTTGAAGGAGTTGGTACCCGAGGCGGTTTACCGTATGTTTTCGTCGCTGATGAACTCGGGCGAGCCCATGGCAGAGCGCGACCTGCGCTATCAGAATAAGTTGTTACACGTTTCAGCCATTTCAATTTATAAAAACCGGGTGGTGGGAGCGCTTATCCGCGATATGTCGGCACCATCGCTGGTACGCGAGGAGATTGTGAGCCGGGCGCAGCGGGTAAACAAGCAAAACATGGAGACTGTGCAGAAAATAGCTTTCTTGCTGGGCGAAAATGCTTCGGTGATGGAAGAATTGCTTCATTCCATTATTGCCTCGTACAGCTACGGAGAGGAGGATGAAGCATGAGCGGACTACACGTTGATGTTGATTTTCAGCAGAAAATGACGCATGGACAAGTTATTTGCGGCGATGTATTCCACACAAGGCGCATTAGCGGCGAGGGGCGCTACATCATCGTTTTGTCCGATGGGATTGGACATGGAATCCGAGCTAATGTACTGGCTACACTTACCGCATCAATGGCCATGAACTACACTTCGTTTCATACCCGGCCCGAGATTGCAGCCAATATTTTTATGCGGGTGCTTCCACGGAGCAGCGAAGGAAAAGAAAGCTATGCCACCTTCACCATTGTTGAGATTGACAACGACGAACTGGTGCGCATTATTAATTACGACAACCCGCCAACCCTGATATTCAGGCACGGGAAACCGTTCATCCCGCGCGAGTTGGAAATCCCGATCAGGGGAGAGGAAAATGCCGGAAAAATTTTGAGAGTGCGCGAGTTTAAACCGGTAAAAGGCGATCGTATTGTGTTTGTGAGCGACGGGGTTACCCAAAGCGGGCTCGGGGGCAAACGTTTTCCGATGGGCTGGGGCAGGGAGCAGCTCGGCGCTTTTGTACAAGGGCAGTTGGACCGCGAAACCGATATGACAGCTACCCGCCTTGGTCGGAAAATTATTAACCAGGCAGCCATGAACGATAGTTTTGAGATGAAAGATGATGCCAGTTGCGGGGTCATCAATTTTCGAGAGCCCAAAGAATTTATGCTAATAACCGGACCGCCTTTTTACAAAATTAAAGACCTTGACTTTGTTGATCGGGTCAAAGAGTTTCCGGGCAAAAAGATTATCTGTGGTGGCACCACGGCCGAAATTATTGCCCGCGAACTGCAACTCGAACTCAGCTTGCAACATTACCACGAAGGAGACACCATTCCTCCTGCTGCGGTGATGGAGGGTTTTGATATGGTTACTGAAGGTATTTTGACACTGGGCCGTGTGGAGGAAATTTTGGAAAATTACACCAGCAACACCCGCCTGGAGAATTCGGTTCAGGAAGAAGTGGCCAAACTGCTGCTCGAACACGATGTTATTCATATTTTGCTGGGGACCCGCATCAACCGGGCACATCAGGATCCGGAACAGCCCTTCGAAGTACAAATCCGCAAGTTTGTGGTGAAGCGCATCGTGAAAATTCTGGAGGAGCGCTTCTTCAAAAAAATATACCTCGAATATATTTAGCGTTTTTACGTAGTTTCGGGCAAAAATGAGAAAAGGACAGAAATGGTCAATCAATCGCTAAAAGCAGCACTTCTTTGGCAGTTGCACTGTTTACTGGACGAGCGGATTGCCGGGCTGGAACAATCACTAACGGCGACCAGGGAATCGCGCGACAGCGATACCAAAAGCAGCGCCGGCGACAAATACGAAACCGGCCGGGAAATGGCGCAGCAGGAAATGGACAAACAGACGGCCCAGCTGGCTAAAACCCATTGCATGAAGCGTGAATTGACAGCGATAAAACCAGAAACGGAAAAGCAAGTTGCTGAATTTGGCAGCCTGGTTGTTTGCGACAGTGGGAATTATTTTATTTCCATTCCCTTGGGTCAAATTGACATGTGCGGGTGCCAATTTCTTTGTCTCTCGCTGGCGTCGCCACTGGGACAGGCACTGGCTGGCCGCCGGCCCGGCGATAAGTTGTTGTTTAACGGGAAGACTTTTCGAATTGAACGAATTGAATAGGAGAAGACAGGGTGAAGGTGATTGACAAAAATGGATACGTTTTACCAGCGTTTGGCCCAATTGGCCTGTTCGTCGCGGGATAAAAAGCTCCAGGCAACCAAACGGCTGATTTTGTTCCCTTGGCCCATACTGATGGTTTCAACCCGAACTGCCCCGGCTTGTTTTAGCGCGTAATAAATAGCCGGCAGCCGTTCGCTTTTCGATACCAGACTGGAAAACCACAATACCGATTTCCCGAACTGACGGCTTTCCGAAATCATACGTTTCAAAAATCCGGCCTCTCCGCCCTCGCACCATAATTCGTTGCTCTGTCCTCCAAAGTTTAGTTCCGCTTTTGTTGTTTTCCGGCGGCTTAGGTTGCTCACTTTGCGTGCCGTTCCGGTTTGCGCTGCGGCGGTCGACGCATGAAATGGCGGGTTACAAATCGTCAAATCAAATTGTTCCCCGGGATAAATCATTCCCCGAAAAATCTGCGTTGGATTGCTTTGTTGGCGGACTTCAATTTTTCCCTTCAGAGCTTCGTTGCTCTCGATAATTTGTCGGGCCGATTCGAGTGCTTCGACGTCGATTTCGGCTCCGGCAAACTGCCAACCATATTCCATTGCACCGATAATGGGGTAAATACAGTTGGCCCCGGTGCCAATATCAAGCACCCTGATTTTTTTGCCCGCAGGTACTTGTTTCCTGTTTAAACTGGCCAGCAAATCGGCTAGGTAATGGATGTAGTCGGCCCGGCCGGGTATGGGCGGACAAAGGTAGCCCGGCGGAATGTCCCAATAGCTTAGCTCATAGTTGGACGTAAGAATGGCTTTGTTCAGCATTTTTACGGCAGCCGGGTTTGCAAAGTCAACCGATTCGTCGCCATACGCATTTTTTCGCACAAAAGCTTTCAACCCGGGGCACACCGAAATTAAATGCCTAAAATCGTACCGCTCGCGGTTTTTGTTGCGCGGGTGCAGCTTTGCCTTCACTATTGGGTGTACTATTTTTTTCTCGGGCATCGGCTTTAATTATTCGCCTGCAAAGTTAGCCTTTATCGGTCACAAACAAATTGTCCTATCTTTGCAACATGGCAAAACCCATCAAAAATCAGAAGTCAATATTGGCTAAGTTGAAGATTGAAAAGCTGAACCCGATGCAGGAATCAGCTCAACTGGCCATTCACTCCAATGCCGAGGTGGTGCTGCTTTCGCCAACAGGTTCGGGTAAAACGCTAGCATTTATGCTGCCCCTGTTGGCTGGCCTTACCACCAATTGTAATGAGGTACAGGCGCTGGTGTTGGTGCCTACGCGTGAGTTAGCTATTCAAATTGAACAGGTTACGCGGGATATGGGGGCCGGGTTTAAAGTAAATGCCGTTTACGGAGGACAGTCGTTTTCGAAAGACCGGCAAAACATGGCAACGCCTCCCGCTATCTTAATTGGAACACCCGGGCGCGTGGCCGATCACTTGCGGCGCGAAACTTTTTCGACCGAAAGTATCCGGATGTTGGTGCTGGACGAATTTGATAAGTCGCTCGAAATAGGTTTCGAAGCCGAGATGAGTGAAATTTTTGCCCTGTTGCCCGGAGTCAAAAAAAAGGTGTTGACTTCGGCTACGATGCACGCGGCACTGCCGCTTTTTGTTGGGTTGAAGAAGCCCGTTGTGCTTGACTTTTTGAACGGGCAGGAACCGCAACTGACGCTGAAAACGATTGTTTCGCCGCAGAAAGATAAATTGCAAACTTTGGTTGAGGCACTTTGCCACTTGGGGAACGAACCCGGGATTATTTTTTGTAATTATAAAGAAAGCATCGAGCGCATCAGCCTTTTCTTAACCGAAAAACAAATTGCCCACGGCTGTTTCCACGGAGGTATGGAGCAGGAAGAGCGCGAGCGCACCCTCATTAAGTTCCGCAACGGTACGCACCAGCTTTTATTGGCAACCGACCTGGCAGCCCGCGGAATCGACATTCCCGAAATCCGTTTCATTATTCACTACCAGTTGCCGGCACGCAGCCACGAGTTTATCCACCGCAACGGACGAACGGCACGCATGTTTGCCGATGGCACCGCTTATATTCTGAAATGGGAAGAAGAGCAATTGCCCGAATTTATTCCCGATGTTGACGTTGAAGTGCTCGAGAAAGCTGACGTTCCGGCGCAAACCAATTGGTGTACGGTGATGGTGAATGGCGGGCGGAACGACAAAATTTCGAAAGGCGATTTGGCCGGACTGTTTTTCAAGCAAGGACAACTGGGCAAAGAGCAACTTGGCGTGATTGAGTTGAAACAGGATTGCGCTTTTGTGGCAGTACACCGCTCCAACGTGAACCAGTTGATTCAATTGGTTGATGGCAGTAAATTGAAGACCAGAAAAATTAGGCTGATACTGCTTGACTAAAAACATGAAAGAGGCTGTCTAAAAAGTCTCGTTCAGTCAATTCGAACTTTCAAATTGAAAATAGCAGCCCGAAGGGCTAATTTAATTCAGCCCGGGGCAACGCCCCGGGACTTTAATATATAATTCCTGACGGGCTGTAAGCCCAATTTAACCAATAAGTTGCCCTTTCAGGGCGAATATTACAGCAAATTTGGTCTTCCCCAAGGCGCGGCCTTGGGCTGAACTAAATTGGGCTTTCAGCCCGAAGAGCTATCAAATCGTAAGCTATTCTTGATTTGGTTTTACTTTTTGGACAGCCCTTTTTGTATCGGAACGGTTGCTATTTAAACCATCGGGTGGGTTTTGAATATTTCTTCCGATTTCATCAGAATATCAACATATTGGGCACGCTGGTATACAAACGGGTCTTTGAGGTGCTTGCGGGACAGCTTGCCCCGGAAGTCGGCTATTTTTTTGTAGCCTTTGGCATCCATCCATGCCGACAATTCTTTCAGCAGTGTGGCAACATAAGCCGGTTGGTTTTTGTAGAAGGCCGAAACCATTTGAATGGTGTCTGCACCAGCCAGCAACATTTTTACTACATCGTCAGAATTGGTAATTCCGCGACTGGCACAAATACCGGCGTCGGTATTGCCATGCAGTAACCCGGCGTAACGCAAAGTCAGCTGGTGGTCGCGTTCGTGGGTCAACTCCCAGGGATAGTAAAACTCTTCTGTGGTGGTATTGATTTCGGGCTGGAAGAAACGGTTGAACAGAACAAAACCATCGGCTCCGGCTTCATCCAGCTTTTTAATAAAGTTCAATGTGTTTGAATAGAAGGGGCTTAGCTTCACGCTCACTGGTATTTTTACCGCGTGTTTTACCGCACCAACCACCTGAACTTGTCTTTCTTCTATCTTTTCGCCCTCCAGTTCAAAATAGCCGGGCGTTGCATACAGGTTTATTTCCAGCGCGTCGGCCCCGGTTTGCTCCAATTCTCGGGCATAGTCAACCCAAGTGGTGTCGTAAATGGCATTTAGACTGGCAATTACCGGAATGTCAACTTTGCTTTTCAGCGTTTTTACGTTCAGTAAATGTTCTTTTGGTCCAGCGTGTTCCATTTCGGGAAACAAACGTGTCATTTCAGCATTGCGTTCCTCGTATTCGTGCAGGTCTTCATCCAATTGGATGGACTCCAGCTGAATTTGCTCCTCGAACAGCGATTTGTAAACGATTGCGCCAATCCCAGCTTGCTGAATTTGTTCAATAACTCCAGGTTTTGTTACAAGGTTACTGGCTCCCAGTATAATCGGGTTTTTCAGCTTCAAACCCATGTAGGTGGTTGTTAAATCTGCCATAATATTGATTTTTCGTATAGTTTGCTAATTATAAAACTTGGGCTGTTGCGCTTTTGTTCAAATTAAAGCCCCAAAATACAGTTTGTTATAAAACATTTTGAACCAGCCTTTAAAGTAGAAATAATTTGGCAGCTTAGTTGCTTGTATCCGGTTTTATTTGGATTGAAAAGAAAAAGCCCTGAAAGTTTCGGCTATCAGGGCTTTAAAAATCATAAATTCAGCGTTGTTTACATTAAGGACAGGGTGACAGTAAGACCGGCCATAACGACAGAGACCATCGTCATCAGCTTAATCAGAATATTAAGTGAGGGGCCCGATGTGTCTTTAAATGGGTCACCAACCGTGTCGCCAACCACAGCGGCTTTATGGGTTTCGCTGCGTTTGCCGCCATAATTACCTTTTTCAACGAATTTTTTTGCATTGTCCCAAGCTCCGCCAGCGTTATTCAGCATAACTGCCAGGGTAAAGCCCGATGTTAAGCCACCGGCCAGCAAACCAACTACACCGGCTACACCCATAAAGGCACCGATAGCAACTGGCACGATGATCGCAATTAACGACGGCAGCAACATTTCTCGTTGGGCACCGCGAGTTGAAATCTCGACACATTTGGCGTATTCCGGCGTGGCTTTTCCTTCCATAATCCCTTTAATTTCACGGAATTGGCGGCGAACCTCTTCAACCATAGCACCTGCAGCACGGCCAACGGCTTTCATGGTCATGGCGCAGAATACAAAGGCCATCATCGAGCCGATGAAAATACCTCCAAGGAACATTGGGTTGAACAGGGTAATATCGTAAGCAGCTGAAAAATCTTTTACCGAGGCAGCCGATATTTGCACGGCTTTTACACCTTCTTCGACCGCCGGTTTTATACTGGTATAAAAAACATAGTCGCCTTTGGTGACAAACCCTTCGGGGCCGGCAATTTTACCAAACCACAGGCGGATTTCTTCCATGTAAGCCGAAATCAGGGCCATGGCAGTCAGTGCAGCCGAACCAATGGCGAATCCTTTTCCGGTAGCGGCAGTAGTGTTTCCAAGCATATCAAGTGCATCGGTACGTTCACGGACTTCTTTGGGTAATTCTGCCATTTCGGCGTTACCACCGGCGTTGTCGGCAATGGGGCCAAATGCATCGGTTGCTAGTGTTATTCCCAAGGTCGAAAGCATACCAACTGCAGCAAAACCAATTCCGTACACACCCATCGCAAAATCAGTTAAACCACCTGCCGACCAGAAGGAACCAATAATACCCAACACAATGGTTACCACCGGAATCCAGGTTGAATACATTCCCACGGCAATCCCGTCGATGATGGTTGTTGCCGGACCTTGTTGTGCTTGTTTGGCAATTCCTTTTGTGGGCTTATACTCGTCTGATGTAAAATATTCAGTTGCCTGGCCAATAATTACACCAGCAGCCAAACCAATAACGACAGAACCAAAAACGCCATAAGTAATCCAGCCAAGCATAGCCATTCCGAGCATGGCTAAAAGAATAAAAGCCGAAGCCCCTCCGGTTCCCAAAAGCAGCGCGTTGAGCAGGTTCTTTTGCGTGGCCGATTCTTTTGTGCGAACCATAAAAATACCAAGGATTGAGAATATGATACCAATGGCAGCGACTACCATTGGTGCAATTACCGCCATTTCCGTATTCATCCCCGAATTTTGGAGCGAAAGGGCAGGGAGTGCAGCGCCCAAGGCAGCAGTTGCTAAAATGGAACCGCAATACGATTCGTACAAGTCGGCACCCATACCAGCCACGTCGCCTACGTTATCGCCTACGTTATCGGCAATGGTTGCCGGGTTACGTGGGTCGTCTTCGGGGATACCGGCTTCAACTTTACCTACCAGGTCGGCGCCAACGTCGGCTGCTTTGGTATAAATACCACCGCCTACGCGGGCAAACAAGGCTTGGGTAGAAGCACCCATACCGAAGGTTAACATTGTTGTTGTGATTTCAATCAGTTTCTGATGTTCACCGGTTCCCGGGTGAACAAAGTCAAGTCCCATAAAATGTAGCCCGCTGGCCATGTGTTCCGGAGTGAAAATCACTTCGCTGAGGAACAGGTACCAGGCAGCAATGTCGAGCAAGCCAAATCCAACTACCACTAAGCCCATTACTGCACCACTCCGGAAAGCAACTTTAAGCCCTTGGTTTAACGATTGAGAAGCTCCCTGTGCTGTACGTGCCGAAGCATGGGTTGCGGTTTTCATCCCCAAATAGCCGCAAAGTCCCGAGAAGAAACCACCGGTGAGGAAGGCTATCGGTACAAACGGGTTTTGAACACCCAGGAATGCTAGTAAGAGAAGAATTAGCATGATGATAATGAATACAATACCGACTACTTTGTACTGGCGGTAGAGGTAAGCCATGGCCCCTTCGCGCACATACTGTGCGATTTCCATCATTCGGGGGGTACCTTCCGAGTTTTTCATCATCGATTTGAAAAAAATCCACGCAAAAAGGAGAGCTACCACCGAACACAGTGGAACAATCCAAAAGATAGTGCTCATAAATTAGAAGTTTTTAATGCAACAGTGTTGCGGTTAAATGGTTTTTTAGAGTAATCTGATGTTGAATTTAGTAAATATGAGGGGTGTAGAATCGGTCTTTAGGATGTTTTTTGGCAGTGAATTGACAACCTGAAAAATTGAAAATCAATATAAATAACTGGTAATAAATGGATAAACTGTTGTGGGACGACTGTAATTTGAAATCAATCTAAAATGAAACTTTTGGAAATATTTGGTTGGGCGGGGAGATGTTTATTGGTCAGCTGCTTTTATTACGCCTTTTCCCTTCCATTTTCCACTGTAATAATAAACTGTTAAAATGATCATTCCAATGAGCCAACCGGCAGGTTCGGCCCACCAAATGCCGTTTACCCCGATATGAGCAGAGAGAAACCAAGCCAGTGGAATACGAATCAGGTATAAGGCCGTTAGCGTTGTGAGCATGGGAACCAACGTGGCCCCGGCCCCGCGCAGAAAACCTGTAAATGTGAACATAATCGATAGTAGAAGATAGAACGACGAAACAATCAGCAAATAGTCCTGCCCAATGGCAATAACGGCTTCATCGGGAGTAAATATACGGATAATGTATTTGCCCAAGAAGATGATTATTAGGGATATAATAAGCGAATAAGCCAGCGAAAACAGCAACGTTACTTTCAAGCCGTTTCGTGCCCGTCGTTCTTCGAGCGCGCCCAGGTTTTGCCCCACAAAAGCCGATAAGGCCGAACTAAACGTGAGGGCTGGCATTTTAGCAAACGAGTCAACCCGCATGGCTGCTGTGTAAGCGGCAACTGCGTTGGTTCCAAATGTATTGACAATGCCCATAATGGCCATCATCCCCAACGCAATGAAGGATTGCTGAAACCCGGTTGGAAGCCCGATACGGACACAGCTTTTAAAAATTTCGCGGTCGAAAAAGTACTTACGGAAGCTGATGTTGATAAGTTCGTGTTTTTTGTTGAGGTACCAGGTTGCCGAAAAAAATGCTCCCGCCTGCGAAACTACAGTGGCTAACGCAGCACCTTCAACCCCCCATTTAAAAACCAGTACAAACAGCAGGTCGAACACGATGTTGTTGATGGTTGAAATAATCATAAATAGCAATGGTGTTTTGGCATCGCCCATGCCCCGAAGAATAGAGCTGATTCCGGAAAAGCCGAAAAAGAAAAACATACCCGAGAGGTAAATATTTAAATAGGCTACGGCGTCGGGGAGCATTTCGGCCGGCAGCTGTAATAATAAAAATAAGTGACGGCTGAAGCCTATGCCCACTGCGGTAATCACGATTGATGAAAATAAGAAGAAGATGAAAATGGTATCGATCGTCTTTCTGACCTGTTCTGTTTTTTTTGCCCCGAAGTACTGTGATACAACCGTTGACGCACCTGAGCCAACCCCGATAACCAACGAAATTAAGGTGAAAATAATCGGGAACGAAGCGCCCACCGCTCCCAAGGCTTCTTTCCCCAAAAAGTTGCCGATAATAACACTGTCGACAATATTGTACAGATTTTGGAAAATATTCCCAAGGACAAGCGGAACAGAAAACCGCAGAATCAATCCTGCTTCACTCCCCTCCGTAAAGTCTTTCATAGGCAACTTAAAGGTTTTAAATCTCCCTAAATTTTCGTGAATATCAAAATAAGGTTTAGTAAGGTTAATGTTGGGTTAAGTTTTCAGAATCGTGGTTTAAGCTGGAATGAAACCACTAATTTTGTTTTCCGGTCAATAAAGAATGTGGAATTTAATTCATCCGAATCAATTTTTATAGTCTTGAATTTGAATTGTTTGTATTATGAAGAAGAGAGTTTTATTTGTCTGTCTCGGTAATATATGCCGTTCCCCGAGCGCAGAAGCTGTATTTAACGATTTGATCCGCAAAGGCGGTTTGGAAGAATTTATTGAGTGCGACTCGGCCGGGACTGCGGCCTACCACGAAGGAGAACCCGCAGATCCGCGAATGCAAAGCCATGCTATCCGGCGAGGGTATCGGCTAAACTCAACAGCCCGAAAGTTTGACCCCGAAAAAGACTTCGACACCTTCGATTTTGTAATTGGTATGGACGATGATAATGTAAACGACTTGCAAGATTTGGCGTTGAATGTTGAGGATTTGAACAAGATTTACAAAATAACCGATTTTTGTAGTTCCGGCGGGCACCATTCTGTACCCGATCCGTATTACGGCGGATCCGATGGGTTCGAGCTTGTGCTGGACATCCTTGAGGATGCCTGCGAAGGACTGCTTAACGAGATAAAAGGAAATTAAGTTTTTCCCGGCATCGAAACTTTATTCCTGACTGGCCTGTTGTAACATCGTTCAGAAAGAAAATAAAAATGGATCAGCAGCAGTTTTATACATCAATAGCCAATTATTACGAGCATATTTTCCCGCTAAACATAGCTCAACCTGCTTTTGTGAAGGTAGAGGTTGGCGAGTTGGACGATCGGCATTTTCTTGATGTTGGTTGCTCAACCGGGCAGCTGGCTCATGCATTAACCAGTAAAGGAGCTTTGGGCATTGGTATTGATCTGAATGGAGATATGATACGAAGGGCAAATGAGCAATATACATCGCCCGCGCTGAATTTTAGGTTGATGGATATGCTCACCATTGGCGAAAACTTTCCGCCTGCTTATTTCGATTTTGTTTGTTGCTTTGGCAATACCCTGGTACACCTTGATTCGGTTACACGGGTAAGTGATTTTTTTAAACAGTGTGCTGGGGTGTTGAAGCCGGAGGGGAAGTTGCTGTTTCAGATACTCAATTACCAACATATAATTGCCAGTAACATCGAAGAGCTTCCTTTAATTGAAAACGACGTTATCCGCTTTGAGCGCTATTACCGGCTTCCTGGTTCCCGTCATTCAACCATTGAGTTCCGAACCCTTCTGACGATTAAAAAAACAGGGCAACAGTTGGCAAACTCAACATTTTTGTTGCCGCTTCGCAAAAACGATTTGGAGCCGCTTCTGCTGGCCGCCGGGTTCAGGGAAATTGCTTTCTAC
Organism: Mangrovibacterium sp.; assembly: GCA_047972415.1. Lineage (GTDB taxonomy): Bacteria > Bacteroidota > Bacteroidia > Bacteroidales > Prolixibacteraceae > Mangrovibacterium. The sequence goes on along the minus strand of JBKEAN010000094.1, from coordinate 8,983 downwards.
GAAAATTTCAAATCGGCTCCTTTAACAGGTACGCAACTTCCGCTGGTAGTTTCGGCTCAAAAATAAACACGTTGTTTTTGGAGTTGTAGCGGTTGCAGCAGCGAAGAAGAAGAGATTGCTTGGCGAGTAACGGTTATGGGTTGTTTGTTGCCGACTCCAGATAATCAATCAATTCGAACGTATTGTCCTCAAAATTACACCGGTAAATTAGCTCGTAATTATCAATGTCGTCTTTCCAATTGACAAACTCCCCGTTTTTTTGTTGTTGAATTATTGCGGTCACATACAGCTTGTCTTCTTCAAGGCGCATATCTTCAACCCTAATCCAAACAGCTTGTTCAAATTTGGCTGCCGGCTTATATTTTGACCGTTTTTCGAAAGCAGCCCCGTCGAATTTTTCGGGAATACGCTGAAGTATGAAATCGCTGGCAGAAAGTACCAATTTGGGATACTGATCCGGATTTTGCTCCTTCACAATCGTTATCAAGGTTTTGAAAACATTGGAATAAACGCTATTGACATCTTTTTCAATTTTATAGGCAAAGCAGCTTCCGAAAATGGACAAGGCAACGATGAACAGGCTAATTTTCTTTTTCATAGGTGTATTTTTTAAGTCCGATTGTACAAAATTTTCGTATCGCCGATTGTGTTTCAATCGAGTACCCAACGTATGGAATAGCCATAAATAATCATTCTTGTTTTGTGTGGGCTAAGCTCTTATATGGCTATTATACTATTAAAAAGTGTCAATGGTTTATAGGCCTATAAACATAAGCCAAAATTTCACTGTTTCGTTGTATGGTAAGATAATGTATTGAAATTGATTCTTTTTGAGGGGCGGGCTGCATTGGTTTTCCGAAAGCAGTTGAGCAATCGTTTTAAAAGAACAATTATGGTTCTGTGAAGTACCTCAAAGGCAAAAAAAAACCGCCTCGGACAGAGGCGGTTAAAAGTCTTTTCGTTACTATCCAAGATATGATTTCAGCAATTTGCTTCTGGATGTATGCCGCAACCTGCGGATCGCTTTTTCTTTAATTTGGCGTACCCTTTCGCGGGTTAGCCCAAATCGTTCACCAATTTCTTCCAGGGTCATCTCCTGGCAGCCAATTCCAAAGAACATCCTGATGATGTCGCTTTCGCGTTCTGTAAGGGTAGCGAGAGAGCGTTCAATTTCGCGCGCCAACGATTCCATAATCAAGCTACGGTCGGCGTTGGGCGAGTCATTATTAACAAGTACGTCGAGTAGGCTGTTGTCTTCGCCTTCAACAAAAGGGGCATCAACCGAGATGTGGCGACCCGAAACGCGAAGCGTATCAGCAACTTTCTCGGCAGGTAACTCCAGTGTTTCGGCCAGTTCTTCGGGCGAAGGCTTACGTTCGTTTTCCTGCTCAAATTTTGAATAGGCTTTGTTGATTTTATTCAACGAACCTACCTGGTTGAGCGGCAAACGAACAATACGCGACTGCTCGGCCAATGCCTGAAGGATAGACTGACGAATCCACCACACCGCATACGAAATAAACTTGAAACCACGGGTTTCGTCGAATTTTTCGGCAGCTTTAATCAATCCCAGGTTGCCTTCGTTAATTAAGTCGGGCAAACTGAGTCCTTGATTCTGGTATTGTTTGGCTACCGAAACCACGAAACGCAGGTTGGCACGAGTTAATTTCTCTAATGCAGCCTGATCGCCTTTTTTGATGCGTTGTGCTAATTCAACTTCCTCTTCAACGGTGATAAGTTCCTCCTTGCCAATCTCTTGCAAGTACTTGTCCAACGAGGCGCTCTCACGGTTGGTAATAGATTTTGTAATCTTTAATTGTCTCATACCCTGTTAAAAAATCGTGCAAATATAGACTTTGCAGGTCAATAATTCAAATTTAGAAGAAGCAGAGAGTAAACAATGTTGAAATATTAATATACCAGTAAACTAGTCCTCGTCCGTAGCGAAAACAAAATAGGCCCGCTCACCATTTGGGTATAAACCTTCAATCAAAATGCCACCTTTTGCTCTTTTTACAATTGTTCTCAGCTCATTAACCCCGCTCACCTCTTGCTTGTTCACATGGGTAATGATAAATCCTTTGTTCAGACCGGCATCTTTTAATTTACCTTGACTTAAATCTGTTATTTTGATTCCTTGGCTGATGCGTAGTTTGTATTTTTCGTTTTCCGGAACATTGTCAAATTTCGCGCCAAGAAATTCATCGACATTAGTCGTAAGTATATCCGTATCTCCTCGCATATTACGAAGGGTAACGCTAATGGGTTTCGCTTTGTTGTCTCTTTTTATCAAAACTTTTATTGTATCGCCGGGGCGGTGCTTTCCAACTTGCTCCTGAAGCTCGGCAGTTGAGTTAACCACAACATCATCGATAGCTAGAATGACGTCGTTTGCAACGATTCCTGCTTTTTCGGCAGCCCCGCCCGGAATAACGGCTCCAACAAAAATCCCTTCTATTTTGTCCAAGTTATATTGCTTTGCCAGTTCGGCATTTACATCGCCAATGTTCACCCCAAGCAAAGCCCGTTGAACTTGTCCGTATTGTTTGAGGTCGGCAATAACTTTTTGGACAATTGTTACCGGAATGGCAAAGGAATAGCCACTATAAGAGCCTGTTTGTGAGGCAATGGCGGTGTTTATGCCAACCAGTTCACCATTCATGTTAACTAAGGCACCGCCACTGTTGCCCGGGTTGACGGCAGCATCGGTTTGAATGAAGGATTCGATGCTCATATCGGCTTGGTTTATTCCAATATTACGGCTTTTAGCGCTTACAATTCCAGCAGTTACAGTGGAGGTAAGGTTGAAGGGATTGCCCACCGCCAGTACCCATTCGCCCAGTTTCAGGGCATCGGAATTTCCGAATTTTAGCGTTGGCAGTTCTTTTGCTTCAACTTTTAACAAGGCCAGATCGGTATTTTCGTCGGTTCCAACCAGTTTGGCTTCAAATTCCCGCTTGTCGTTCAGTACAACCTTTATCTGGTCGGCCTGGTCAATGACGTGGTTGTTGGTAACAATATACCCGTCGGGCGAAACAATAACACCAGAGCCACTGCCTTCTCGAACACGCGGTTGTTGGCGTTGGTAACGATCGCCGTAAAACCAGTCGTAAAACGGGTTGCTGTAAGCGGTTATATTTTCTTTCGAAATTACTTTGACGTGTACAACCCCGTGTACCGAACTTTCGGCGGCCACAGTTAAATCGGCAGCTTCGCCTTGTGGTGCCGACGGCAAACTGGCATAACGTAGCGTTGGGTTATTTTCGGAGGAAATATATTGAGGCCGTTCAATAAACCGGGTGTAAGCCCATAAGGTAACTGATGCGCTAAGTAGCGCAATAACAAGTGTTAAAACAACATTTTTTCCATTTTTCATAGCATTCCTAATTTATTATTGTTGAATTAATTTTCATTTTCGATGCTAAAAATAACGCATAAGCAGAATCAGTGTTTCAGCGTTTTGCTTTTGTTCATAATGTTTAACATGCTTTAACGAAGCAGATAAGTTAGAATCTGTGAACCCCAGGCTGTGTGCTGGCAACGGAGAAGTGGAAATATTGAAAAAAAACGTTATGTAAAAAAACAAGCAGAGCCGTTTGTAAGGGTAACTGACTGTGGATTTAACCGGAAAGTAATCGTGTTCCGAAAGCTATTTTATCAGCTCCCGGAACATAATTTCCGGGAGCTGACTGATATTGACTGTATTTTTGAAGCCTTAGTATTACAGCGTTTTCAGAAAATTGGTCACATTCGCTTCAATGCGGGCAAGGGTTTGGCCGATGTCTGATTTTGTGAATTTGTCGCCGGTAATGTTTTCGTATAATTCAATGTAACGATCGGTTACTGATGTGACGAAAGCTTCGTCCATTTTCGGCACACTTTGTCCTTCTTTGCCTTGGAAACCGTTTTCAATTAACCATTGACGAACAAACTCTTTCGACAGCTGCTTTTGTGCTTCACCTTTGGCTAAGCGTTGTTCGTAGCCTTCGGCGTAAAAATAGCGCGACGAGTCGGGGGTGTTAATTTCGTCAATCAGGTAAATTTTACCGTCTTTCTTACCAAATTCGTATTTGGTATCCACCAGGATCAATCCTTTTTCGGCGGCAATTTCGGTACCGCGTTGAAACAGCTGGCGGGTGTAATCTTCGAGCATCAGGTAGTCGGCCTCGCTCACCAAACCGCTCGAAATAATTTCTTCGCGCGAAATGTCCTCGTCATGTCCTTCGTCGGCTTTGGTGGTCGGGGTCAGGATTGGCTCGGCAAATTTCTGGTTTTCAACCATGCCTTCAGCCAGTGGAATACCGCAGAGGCTGCGTTTTCCGCTTTTGTATTCGCGCCAGGCATGTCCGGTGAGGTAGCCGCGGATAACCATTTCCACTTTGAAGGGTTCGCAGGCATGGCCTACGGTGACATTGGGATCGGGCGTGGCAATTTTCCAGTTGGGAACAATGTCGGCGGTGGCATCCAGGAACTTGGCCGCAATTTGGTTCAGCACTTGTCCTTTGTAAGGGATGCCTTCGGGCAGGATGACATCGAATGCCGAAATGCGATCGCTCACCACCATAACCAGGTACTGGTTACCAATGTTATAGACATCGCGTACTTTGCCGTGGTAAACGCTCGTTTGTTTCGGAAAATTGAAATCCGTGTGGGTCAATGCTTTATTCATTTTTATTCTGCTTTATTTTGTGTTTTACGTTCTTCTTTTCGTGCCAGTTGCTCGTGGTAGGCTTTGTCGTAGGCTTCAACAATATCGCGTACCAAGCAGTGGCGTACAATGTCTTTTGTGTTGAATTGAACAAAGGAAATACCCTCAATGTTCCGCAAAATTTTCTTGGCCTGCAGCAAGCCCGACTGGCTGGCCGAAGGCAGGTCGATTTGTGTTTCGTCGCCGGTGATGATGAATTTGGCATTCATCCCCATCCGTGTCAAAAACATTTTCAGCTGGTTGAGGGTGGTGTTCTGCGCTTCATCCAAAATAACGAAGGCATCGCTCAGGGTGCGGCCACGCATGAATGCCAAAGGTGCAATCTGGATGATGCCGTCCTTCATGAATTCTTCCAGTTTCTTAGCGGGAATCATGTCCTGAAGCGCGTCATATAAAGGTTGAAGATAGGGGTCGATTTTTTCTTTCAGGTCGCCGGGCAAAAAGCCGAGGCGTTCGCCTGCTTCAACGGCGGGGCGGCTGAGGATGATGCGACGGATTTCGCGGTTCTTCAGCGCGCGAACGGCGAGCGCAATGGCCGTGTAAGTTTTACCGGTGCCGGCCGGGCCAATGGCAAAAATCAGGTCGGCTTTGCGGCTTTCTTCCACCAGAATGCGCTGGTTGGGCGTGCGTGCGCGAATAGGTTTGCCGTTGTTGCCGTGCAGCAACACGTCGGTAGGGTTTACCGTCAGGGCTTCGGCCGCCAGCGGGTCGTTGTTCATCACCTGCCGGATGGTGTCTTCGGGCAGGATATTGAATTGATGGTAGTGGTCGAGCAGCTGTTCCAGTTTCTGTTCGAAAGAGGCACTTTCTTTTTTGTCGCCCTGCACCATTAGTTGGTTACCGCGACTAACGATTTTCAACTTCGGAAAGAATGCTTTGATCAGGTCAATCTTGGCATTGTTTACACCGTAAAATTCAAGAGGGTCAACCCCTTCGAGTACAATTAGCTTTTCAAACATAGATTTGTGGTGCGGTACTTTTTGGTTCGGTAAAAGTATAAAAAAATGTTTGGACTAATCCGGATAACCAGTTCTGCTATACGAACTTTTTGAAAGCTTAAATTGACAGGTTTTCAACCCTTAGAATACCTGTTGTGGCTATTTATTGGGCTTTGTTTGTGGCTTATTGGTGAACTTTCGCCTGTCGCAATGGTTTTAGGGTGAAACGATTTGGAAGCAATGGAATTTACGATTAGAAGAATGCCTTTTGGCGAACGATTAAATAAGTACCAGCCCGACAACGAGCTGTACACGATTTTGGGAGAAGACGGAATCCGCAAGATGGTGAGCGACCACTACGATTTGCTGGCCACCAGCAAAATAAAACGCTTATTTCCCCCTGACGAAAAAGGTTTGAAAGGCGCCAAGCAACGCTCGGCCGATTTTTTTATTCAGCGGCTGGGTGGCCCCGATTATTTTAACCAGCGACGCGGTTCGCCGCAACTGGCCTCGCGGCACCTGCCTTTCCGCATTGATGCCGATGCCCGCATCGTGTGGTTGCAATGTTATGCACAGGTTCTGGGAAAACTGGAAGGGGTACCCGAGCCCGTCATTATGGCTTTTTGGAATTACCTCCACGATTTTTCGAACTGGATGGTGAACACACCGGACAAACCATCGATTTTAATGGCTAAAAAATAATTTCAGCCTGGGAAAGACTTTAATAAAAGAAAACGAGGTGATTTGCACGGTGTAAATCGCCTCGGATCGTTTTATTCCGCTTCGTTTTCCCCTTCCGTTTTTTTGTTTACGCGTTTGGTATAGTTTTCGGGGATACAGTCGGTGTCTTCCTGGCATTCGGATAAAACAGTTTTTGCCGAGTTTTCTGTAACTTCCTGGCAATAGAGGTTATTTTTTAGAACACCGGTCTGAAAAATCATCTGCACGTAATAGGTTTTGCCTGCTTCGATTGGGATGGTAATTGGTTCGGCCCTAACTTTTGATTGCTTCCCACCAAACTGAACAGAAAAAGTGTGCGTGCCGGCAGCTACTTCGTGAATGGAATACCGCTTGTTATTTAACTTGCATACCAGACTGTTGTCGATAAATGCAGTAAAAGCCACAGCAGAACCTTGGAAGCCGGTGGAGCGTATAAAATAAACGTTGCCAAAACCTTCCTGTCCCCAAACAGTTGATGTTAATAACAGGCTTAGCATGAATGTTACCAAACAAAAAAATTGTTTCATAGTGATTGTTGATTATTGGTTTCTAGATGTAGGGCACTCCTTCAGTGAAGTTTGTATGTCCTACTGTTCTAAATTATACTTTTTATCGAAAGCTATTTCATCATGGCTAGTTTTTTCAATTCAGCGGGCATTTTTTCGATGGCATAGCGCAGGGCGGTGCGGGGCATGGTGGCCTTGTTCCGCATCACATAACCGAATACTTCGGCTTGATGGGACTCGCTGGCGGCTTTCAGCATCCAGCCGTAGCCTTTTTGCACCAGGTCGTCGGGGTCGGTGAGCAGGGTGTCGGCAATGTCAAAAATGTCGTTCAGAAAGTGTCCGCGCCGCGCCGGGATAATGAGTGTAACGGCTGCTGCCCGCCGTACCCAGCGGTTGTTGGAGCGGGCAAATTCCTTCAGCTTCAATATAAATTGGGGGTAACGCAGCACAAAGTCGGCAAGGGTGTGGTTGCACAAGGTATCGCAGCTGGCCCAGTTGCTCACGTTGGTTTTTATCCATTTTTCGAGGATGGCAAAATCTTCGGGTTGCATTTTCTTTGCCAGGGTTTCGCTCCAGGTGCAGGCCATAATGGCTTCCTCGTGCATGCCCGATTCCCACAACTGGTTGCAGAGCGCAAGCACTTCGGCTTTCTCCATATTCCGTATTTCTTTCACGTAGCTTTTGGCCAGCTGGTTTACCTGGGGTGTTTTTACCCCGTAGCAAACCAGCTCTTCCTTAAAAAAGCGGCGGACGCTTTGGGCGTTTTCGGGTGTGGAAAGTTGGCGGAGTTGCTGGCGGATGGAAGGGATGGAAATGCTCATTGTTCGTGGTTTTTTTGTATTCAATATTAGGGATAAAACGATATTATATTGAACACCCTCGAACACTTAATACCGTTTTTTGAGTATTCAGATAAAAGCACCTGTGCTGAAAGCCAAAGCAAGGTAGAATTTGTTTGTGGCAATGCAGAATAATGAATATTCTACGTTGCCGCGGTTTAATTCCATAGAGAATATCAATGATTCCACGTGGAATTATAGATATTCTATTTAATTGTAAGCTTCGGCAACGTTGAATTTGCCTGTGGCAACGTTGAATTTGGTTGTGGCAACATTGAATTTGGTTGTGGCAACGTTGAATTTGATTGCGGCAACATTGAATTTGGTTGTGGCAACGTTGAATTTGTTTGCGTAATCATGGAATATGGTTTCAGAAAGGTGTCCGAAGGCTGCTGCAATCTGCCGAATGGCATCATCTGGGGATAGGGCTTGGAATTTCCGGATACTTTAAGGCAAGAGGGCATGACCAGATGTAAAACGGGGATGACCAGTTGGCCATCCCCGTTTGTGCGTATAAGTGTGTTCTAATTAGGCTTTGTTTGCTGAGCCGAGCACACTGAGGTTTTTGTGCATATACAATTTTTTCAGTTCGTCGCGGGCAGGTCCCAGGTATTTGCGCGGGTCGAACTCGCCTGGTTTTTCGGCCATCACTTTGCGGATAGCGGCAGTCATGGCCAAACGACCATCAGAGTCGATGTTGATTTTGCAAACGGCCGATTTGGCCGCGCGGCGCAATTGCTCTTCGGGGATACCGATGGAGTCTTTCAAGGCACCGCCGTATTTGTTAATCATTTCAACATACTCTTGTGGTACCGACGATGAACCGTGAAGAACGATTGGGAATCCGGGAATTTGCTTTTCGATTTCTTCCAGGATTTCGAATTTCAATGGTGGCGGAACCAAAATGCCGTTGGCATCGCGGGTGCATTGTGCCGGGGTAAATTTGTTGGCACCGTGCGACGTACCGATTGAAATGGCCAGTGAGTCAACACCGGTGCGCGATACAAAGTCAACAACTTGTTCGGGTTCGGTGTAGGTGTGGTGTTCGGCCACCACGTCGTCTTCGATACCAGCCAAAACGCCCAGTTCGCCTTCAACGCTAACGCCGTTTGCATGGGCGTATTCAACCACTTTTTTGGTAAGGGCAATGTTTTCTTCGTAAGGCAGGTGCGAGCCGTCGATCATCACCGACGAAAAACCATTGTCGATACAGTCTTTGCACAATTCAAAGCTGTCGCCGTGGTCAAGGTGCAAAACAATTGGAATCGCGTA
>JBKEAN010000093.1:0-18353 GCA_047972415.1 Mangrovibacterium sp. | reverse complement strand
CGCTCCGGCCAGCCCAGCCAATCGGCAGCATAAGCACCGCGCCATCCGTTGAGCGGCATGCGCCAGGCCACTGCTCCGTGCATGTACGACTGGCCGTCCCAAATACCATCGGCTGCAGTGGCCAAAGCCCCTCCTGCTGCATTCATGTATTCGTCGGGCGTATTGAGGCGAAAATGCTTGACCAGTTTTTGGCGCGCAGCTTCGGCTTGTTCAAAAATTGCGGGAAGTCCGTCGTAGTGCGGTTTTTTGCCGGTTTCGGGGTTTACCAGTAGCAAGTATTGCTTGGTTTTCAGCGTTAGTTGTCCGCATACAGCCGGGCCTTTGTTTACCTCCGATTGAAAAAAAGCCAGCGGACTTGCCTGTTGGCCAGCATCGGCCAATTTTAGTGAAGTGCCGGCCGTGATCATGCCAGATAATTTTTTTTTGCTGTGCAGACGGCTTGCTTCCAGCTCCTCAGCATTTGAGCCATTCTTGTTCTGGTAAATTTCGTTACCGCTTCCGGCCGCTTCGGCACCGTAATACAAGTCGAAGCTGTTGTTTTGGAGCTTGTATTCGTTGCCCGTACATTTGTCTGCGGTGAGGTAGAAAACCGATTCGGGGTCGGCACCCAGGTCGCCCTCCCGCGAGAAGCGCTTATCAGTGGCGCCGCCGAAAGCCCAAAACAGGCGGGTATCTGGCGGAATGTTTTCGCCTTCAACTTGAAGGATCATCCCGTCAGCATCGGGTAGGGCGAGTAATTTCAGCTTCAGTTTACCCGGAGTCAAGAGCGGGTCGGCAATTTCGTAGCGCATGCTGCCGGCATTGTAGCGTGCTTCAATGTGCTTGGCGTCAATCAGCCATTTCGAGCTTTCACCTTTTATTAAACCCAGGCGCAGGGTGCCGCCGAGGCGGGGCATGTACAGGCCAAACTCGGGCAAATCGCCGGCCTCCACCCGAAAACCGCTATTGGAACCGTACAACGCGCGGTTGAAGCGTTTGTCACCATTGACAATCACGAAGTCGCCCCGATCAGGCGTGTAGCGCAAGGGGCGAGGCTGTTCCGACCAGTGTTCCCAGGGCTGTGCCGAGGCGGCGAAAGACAAAAGTGTAAAGGCAACAGGTAACAAAAGCCCCAAGGACGAAGCTTCAAGCCGCAAGTTGACTCTAGACATAAAGACAGAAGCCAGCTGTCTGATTTTCTGCCCTCTGCAAACAAGTTGAACAAACTGATAAATGAATAGGGAGTCTTGCACGTTTCTGTTTTCGGGTATAATAAAGTTTATCTTGGCTCGAAATTCGGCTTAAACACGAAGACACGAGGATACGAATGTTGTAGTTGTTGTTTTCTTCGTGGCTTTGCGTCTTCGCGTTTAAATTCTTCACTCAGTTTCTATCTATCGTAAGCCGAAGTAGAAGTACAAGGTACGCTCCACTGGCTTATCCATCACATTCAGTTCGCTCGCGGGGCCCAGGTTCCAGGTATCATTGCTGATGCCCATCGCCAGTTTGGAGCCGATTGGCGGAATACCGTCCAGGAAACTCAGGTTTCCGGCTGGCAGGATTGGATAGTTCTCGGGTCCTGAGATGCCATAGAAATCGAAAAGGCGCACAAACAAGCCGGGCTGCGATGACACCACCGTGAATTTGCCATCAACGGTGTTAAATTCCATCCAGCTCACGTTGGCGTAGTAGCCTTTAAACTGCTCGCCCCAACTGCCAGAGGATGGCAGCACGGTATTGTAGAGGCGCTCCCACACGTCCAAACGGCCACCCTGCAGGCGGTTTTTCCATACGTGTGCGGGCCCTTCGCCCAACCATTTGGCACTAATGATGTCGGACTCGGGGAAGGTGAAGGAGATTCCGGTGAACAGTTGTTTGTCGGCAACCTGGTATTCATAGTTGAGTTCCAGCCAGCCACTGCTGTACATCGTCCACGTCAGTTTCTTGATATCGCCGCGGTAGTTCATTTCCACCACGCACAATTGATCACCGTTTTTGTAGCTTAGGCCTTCAAAGTCGGCTATACCGCTAACCAAAACCGGACCTTTTCCGAAAGGAATATCCAGGCCAAAGTCGTTGCTTATTTTCGTGATCGTTCCGTCGGTTTTGCTGAAAGTCACCCCAATGCCCGAGGCTTTCAGTGTTAGGCCATCAGTGTCTTCGGTCATTTCTACCTTGGCGCTAAGCGTTGATTTTTCGCCCACTTGTTGCTCAATGGGTAAAATGTTGTCTTCTTCTACACCTTGCGCTTTTAGTTCCTCCAACAGGGCCTTTTCATCAGCTTCTAATTCTTTTTGTACCAAGCGCAACACCTCTTTGCGGTTGCCGTTGGTTTTCCAACTCCAGCAGTAAAGTTCATTTCCGTATTGGTCGTAGGCACGCAGGTACAGGGCATCGTACTTTTTGTAGTCGGCCGGTAATTCCAGCTTCAGTGTTCCTTTTTCCACCGGCTTGATGTTGGGCGAGAGGGCTATTCCGCTTTGCATCAGCTCGTGCCCGACACCGCGAACTTCGGGCTGTTTAAAGTTGACGAGTTCCCAGGTGAATTTACATTTGTCCAGGTTGGTAAAATTGAAGCGGTTTTCAAGCGGAATTGTGCCGTCGAAATCAGTCGAAAGACTTTTTAAGTCAATTCTTACCGGACAGTAGATTTCGCGAAGGGCGTAAAAGCTGCCCTCTTTTTCGCGGTGAGGTCCCAGCACGCCGTCGGGTGCGTTCACACGGTTCACATCAATGGCCTTGTTGAGGTCGGTGCGGACGATGCCTTCGTCGGAGAAGTTCCAGATAAAGCCGCCGGCACCGCGTTTCGAGTTCCAATGCAGATCCCAGAAATCAGCCAAGGCTGCTGCCCCACCTCCATCGTCCTGCGCGTGCAGGAACTCGGTTGGCATGTATATCAGTTCTTCGTCCAGGATCTTCTTGCTGCTGTAATAGTTTTCGTAGTGGTTGCAATCAATGCCGTTAAAGTCGTTGCCAGGGCGGTGGTGCGCGTGAATCACTGGTCGTTTCGATGGGTCGTACCGGTCGAAGTCGTCGTCCAGATCCGTGTTGGTACCGCCTTCGTTGCCATTGCTCCAAAAGATGATTGAGGGATGGTTGACATCGTGAATGACCATTTCGCGGACTAATTTGCTGCCCGATTCGGTATCGTAGGCGTTTTGCCAGCCGGCCAGTTCGTCAAGAACATACAGCCCCAGCGAGTCGCAATAATCCAGAAAGATTTGGTCGGGTGGATAGTGCGAACAACGTACCGCGTTCAGGTTCATTTCCTTCATCAGCCTGACGTCTTCCAAATCAATTCGGGCATTGCTGACCCGGCCTGTTTCGGGCCAGAACACATGGCGGTTGATGCCCTTCATTTTAATTTTTTCGCCATTCAGGTAAATGCCGTCACCGGCGCGGATTTCGACGGTTCGGAAGCCAAATTTTTCGCTGGTTTCGTAGAGGGCTGTTTTTCCTTCTTTCAATCTGACTCTTACCGAGTAGCGGTTGGGGCTTTCGGCGGTCCATGTTTTTGGCTTGTCGAGCTGGCACGAAAGCGTTACCAGCGAGTCGCCGTCACTCAGCTTGGTTTCGCAGCTTTTCACCAAATTCCCGTCGGCATCGATAATGTCAGCCTGAATGCTTTGCTTACTGGTTGGGTTGGCGGGGAAGGCATCCATGCGGAACGTGCCATCGGACTTGGCGGCAATGGCCACCCGCGAGATGTACGACTTTGGATAGGCTTCGAGGTAAACCGGGCGGAACAGACCACCGAAAATCCAATAATCGGCATAGCGCTCGGCTCGGTTGACCGAGGCATTGGCCGAGTTTTTATGCACGGTTACTTCAAGCTGGTTTTCGCCTGCATTTAGCTTGTCGGTGATGTTGTAGCGGAACTGGTAAAAAGCACCCTGGTGCATGGGCCCGGCCAGCTGTCCGTTAATTTTTACTTCGGTGTCGGTCATCGCGCCATCGAACACAATGTCAATGCTCTTGTCTTTCCAGTTGCCGGGCAAAGAAAAACTGTATTTATAGATGCCCGTTTCGTCGGCAAATTTGAATTTCTTTCCGTAGGTGCGGTAATCGCGACCATAGTCGTACTCGCCAAAACCTTGTTGTTCCCAGTGTCCGGGAACTTCAATTTTGGACCACACGGCGCTGTTGCGTCCCGAGCTGCAGAAGAAGTCCCAGGTAACCGTGTTTTCATTGTCAGTTCCCGACAGAAAAAGGGTTTCTTTTTTTACCTGAGCGTTGGCGAGTACCGAGAGGCAAATCAGTATTAAAAGGAGAAGCCCCCTAAATCCACCATTGAGGGACTTGCTGGAGGCGGCAAAGCCCCCTAAATCCACCGTCGGAAGACTTTTGTGTTGCCGTATCGTTTTGTTTGAGTTCATCTTATAGTCGTTTATTTTTCAATTCAGGTCTTTAAAAACCCCCTCCATCGGAGGGGTTGTGGAGGCTTCTTCCCTCTAAAACATTGCTTGCAGGTTTTCCCATTTCACATTCCATTTACCATCTTTCGGAAACCCGGGATTGGTTTCGGTGCAGCCTTCCCACCCGGCACACATCATGGCAATCGTCGTCAGGAAACCGCCATTGCCCGGCAGGTAAATTCGCAAACGCTCGCTTTGGTAATTATGACCGTTTTTAAGGTAGGTGTTCTTCTGCACGTCTTTCAACAAAAATTCCAGGGCCAGTTCGGGTTCGCCCAAACGCACGGCCGACATGGTAGCCATGGGATAGTCCCAGCCCCAGGTTGATGGCCAGTCCCAACGTTCGGCAATTACATGCATGGTTTTGCGCATCACTTCCGGGTCCAATTTGTCCCAGGCAGGTAAAATGCCATAGGCGCCCAATACGACCGGATGGTCTTCCATCTGCGCTGGATTGGTGTATGAGTCGGTAGCACCCTGAATGCCAAGGTAAAGTCCGTCGGCCTGGCTGGGTGTGGCCATCTTCTGCCGAACATCATCCCATTTGTTATCTCTTGCTTCGCCGGCGCGCTCTTTCCATTGTTGGGCAATACTCAAAGCCCAGTGCCAGTAGGCTAATTCAAAGGGTGGGTTCTGGGTCGTTTCGCGCGACCAGTGTTCCTGCGCCGGAATGAGCGGTGGTTCCAAGTTGTATTGTTGCTGAAGCTCGCTCCAAACGGGGAAATCAGCCATAAAATCAGCTGTTGCGAACACTAGTTTTTTAAATCGATCGATGGTCTCTTCGCCCGGATTGGCCCGGTAAATTTGCTCGGCAAACCAAATGATGTGCGGCTGCTGCCAAATGAGGTACGAGCCCACCGATGACGGACTGTTTTCGCCATCTGGACCGATCATTTTTGGCCATCGAACACCCTTGTACCCTTGTTCCTTCGCTGTTTGTTCGGATTGCGCATACAGCACGTTGTAGTAATCCATCTGCTTCAGCATGTATTCGGGACGATTCCATTGCGCAAAATGAGCCATGTGCCACCAGTGCATTTCCAGGTGGTATTTGCCGTACCAGCTATTGTAGGTTAAGCCGGTTTCGGCCGGGGGAAGATCGCCCGAACTTTGAATTTGGACAAGGTATTGGCTTAAAACCGTGCGACGTTCCAATTCTTTTGCACGCGGGTCAGTGCATCCCGAGAAATCGATTGCGCCACCTGATTGCCAGAAGGCCGGCCACTTTTCGTGGTTATTTTTTTGGTTTGAAGCAAAGTCAGCAATAAGCTTCCCGTCGAGCGAGGGGGCAAACAGACAGTTCACTTCCAAACTTCCGCCGCTTTTGGCTTGAAGAATGAAGGTATGCGCTTCGGCTTCGTCCAAAGCAGCATCGCCGACCCAGCTCAGTTCAACTTCGTAGTTGGTTGTGTCCAGCTGCCGATGGATTTTGGCATCGTTTGCGGTGTTTTCCCTTAGGCTCGATTGGTGTTTTTCGGGCGAGTTGAAATCGTAGCCCGCATCGGTATTTTCAGCGACGCCGGCCGAAAACTTCAGTTGCACGGCTAGTTGCTTTTTAGCGATGAGAGGCGATTCAATCTTTGTCGAAATCTCGTCAACTTGCTGGTGGCAGTAGGTTTCAACTTTTACCGGTTCACCTTCAAATTCAAAAGTAGAACTGATTTTGCCGGTCCACATATCCAGCGAGTGTCGCGCATTCTTGATGTCAGCCAAGCTGGCGTCGGTGCCATCGGTTTTGGTCAGCTTCAGGCCTAACATGCCCAGGTGCAGCCGGTGCGGGTTTTCCCGGAAATAGTCACAGGCCGCATTGGCGCGGGGATTGTCTTTTAACTGGTGCCGGTATGGAACCATTCGACCTTGCACATCCCAGTATTTCAGCGTTTCCGACCACTGGTAATTTTCGGCGTTCGGATTGCTGTGCCAGCCCCAGTTGCTTTGGGTTCCGAGAGGTACGCCGTTTTCGTAGTCCTTGTAAAAAGTTTGTAGCCCGGTCAGGTCAGTCGTAAAGGCAAAGTTGCCGTTGCCCACCGATAGACTGGATAATGAGTCGAAGCCCGCAATTTCTACATTGTTCCGGGTCACCAGCGCCTGGCGATCAATCATTTCGGGTGTATTGGGTTGGCAGGCTCCTGCAGTTAACAGCAAGGCTAGCCCCAGAAGGTAGTTTTGTCGTTTAGTCATGGTTTTTTAATTCAACTTTTTCGTTTGAAGCGGTGATAAGCTTACCGGACCAATCAATCCGGAGGGTAGCGGTTCCCAAGCGGCCGCTGTAAACAAGCCGTCGGGGGCACGGTTTTCTTTTTTGTTGGCCGCAAAGTTGGTATTGTAAAATTTCTTGTAAGCGCCGCCATCTTTGTCCATTTGTATCATGCGGTTAGCCATCAGGTTCGAAACACGGATTTCCAGTTCGTTGTTGTCTTTCAGCTTGTCGATAGGAATAGGAAGTTGGTAATTTGGTCCGAACAAGGTTCCCAATTCTTCGCCATTCAAAATCACTTTGGCCGATTGATGCACTTCGCCCAGTTCGAGCAGGTAAGCCGGAGCCTGTTCCGCAGGTTTGGCAAAGTTGATTTTGTAGGATGCTGTTCCCGAGAAAACTTTCAGTTCGTCCGAGATGTCGGGCCAGGACTGCAAGTTGTTGGTCGTTAGGGATGCCGGTAAGCTGGGGCCACCTTTGATGAAACCGATCTGCCAGTCGCCGGTCAATTCGTTTTTCGATATTTCTTGTTTGTAGATAGGGTAATCCGGCAGGGTGAAATCATAGGGATACCACTGTAAAATAAGCGTTTCGCCCGCTTGCAGTTGGAGGTAAACTTCCGATTGGTCGTCGGAAATTGTGCGGGTGAACGCTTTCCCGATTTGACCGTTTTGCGGGTTGAACCAAGCTGCATTTTTACCGGCTGACTCAATTTTCACCCACTGATCAATCGCTTTGCCACTCCAGTTGGCGATGAAATAGCACGAACCTTCGACCCGTAGTACCCGATTGAACCACAAGCCCAGTGAGGCCATCTCCTCGGGAAGTACTGCGCAATGTTTCAGCATGGCCGGAACGTCGGCGCTGCAAACAAAGGCACCTTGCCCTATTTGGGCGAGTTCCATGTTGCCCGTGCTTTTAAATTTAAAGTCGGCTACCAAGTTTTTGTAGGCGTTCTGGCGTTCTTCCAGCTTAGACAGACCGGGAATATCAGTTGGCAATTTGCTCTGGAAAATGATATTTGCTCCAGCTTCGGCCAGTTCTTTCAACTTTTGGATCGTTTCCAAGGGGATGTATTCGCAGGCCGGCACAAGAATGGTTTTGTAGCTTCCGCCTTTGGCTTTAATATAGTCCTGATCGCTTTGTAGCTGCTGAATCTGCCGATCCGAAATGTAATCGAAGCTATACCCGGCATCCATCAGCTGCTCGCTCAGTTCCCTGGTCAGGCTTTCGGTGTGCATGCCGAAGTGGCGAAGCAGGCTGCGCCCCCGTTCCGACCAGGCATCGTAAATGGGGAAGTACAGCAGCATATCGTTATCGGGCGAAGCATGTTGCAGGAAAGATTGGCTGCGGGTAACATAGTCGTTCAACGCTTTCAAATCAGGCCACCAGCTATTGGTTGGCGCATAATGTACCGAGGCATAAAACATCCAGCCAGGGAATGGGTCCGAGACCGGCGAATAGGGCGTACCGTGATAAACAATATGGTTGACTCCGTTGGCCAGGTAGCGGTCGAAGTTTTCTTTGGAAGCATGAAGGGTGGACAAGAAATGGTCGTCGAGCCAGGTTGCAGCTTCACAGGCAATTAGTGCTTTTCCACTGACGTGACCAGCCGATGTGGCCATTTTGATGCGCATGCGGTCGGTGCCTTCGGTTTCGGGAATGGTGCTGGCTTCGTACAGATCGAGGATCGCCGCCGGGGAGCCGTGAGCCTGGTTGCGGATCCCTGCATGGTGTGTTGTTGCCCAATCGGCCCACGTTTTGGTGAAACGGCTTAGCAGCAAATCCGAAATGGTTTCGCGGTAGTCGCAAAGTACGCGAGCATTCAATTCTTCCGAATCCTGTCCGAACAATGCAGGCAAATGCTCGCGCAGATCGTAGCCACGCAGGCTTTTAAACTCCTCGAAAAACTGCGGAGTCCAATCCGATTCGCCGTTGGCATCGTCCACCTCGTAGGAGTCATTAAAGAAAGCTCGAAGTCCGGACAGGTCGTGTCCGGTTGCGGTGGAGTCATAAAAGGCAAGAAAATTTTTGGCGGCTTTTTCGGAGAAGTGGTCAATCACATTGCCTTCGCCGCCTTTTCCGGCACGTTCGACCATTTTTCCGTGCCAACCCTCAAAAACGGCATACAAATCCCAGTCGCCTTCGGGAGCAATCCAATCGAGTGTGCCATTGGTGCCAACTTTTGACGTCAGATCGATGGTCTCGCCTTTTGTGCTGTATGCCATTAAGCTTTGAAGAGGAAGCGAAACAGGGAAGCGAACCTGATCGAGTGCCAGATCCTGTAAGTTGGCATTGCTGCTAATCGGGAACTTAATGTCTTCAATTTTCAGCTTAGCCTGACCGGCGATACGTAAAATAGGCTTCTGCGTGAATACTACTTTTTCAGCCAAACGTTCGCCCTGCTTCAGGTGATACTGCATATAGGTCACATATCTACAGGCATTATCAGCCTGCACCCAAGGCCCTCCGAAAGGCCATCCTGATGCGTTCGCCAGGTCAATGCCCAGATCGAGTCGTTTGCCTTCCTGTAAGGTATGTTGCAGCATGTCCATCCATTCGTTCGATTGGAAACTGAGATCTTGGGTTTCGGCACCTTTAACACCATAAATCGGGGTGATTTCGAGCCCTCCAAAGCCGGCATCGTGCAGTACTTGCATATTTTCGGTAAGGTCGGCGGCATTTACAGCACTGCCATGCCACCACCAGCGTGTCCAAGGTTGCGTTTCATTGCTGACAGCAGGCCAGTCGGGTGCGGTGCCTTGTTTGTCCGACTGGCAGGCTGCCGAAACCAGTAGCAATAAAGATGCAGCTAACTTCAGCGTCAGTTGCTTGGTTTGTTTTTTGTTCGGGATCATATCGTTCCAGTATAAATTTAGTGCTTGTTCAAGATAAGCTTATTGCTGCTGTTTTGCTAATTCAACGGCATAAATATCGGAATGGCCTTCAAAATTAGCTCTGAAAATAACCCATTTACCGTCGGGCGAAAAGTGAACGTTGGGCTCCAGCTGGTAATCGTGGTGCATCATGTTCACCAATTTCTCCGATCGAAAATGGTCACCTTCCGGGTAAAAGAGGTAAATCCAACGGCCGTCTTCGGCTTTAGCAACTTGCCCCGGATCACCGCCGTCGCCGGCGAACAAACCTTGGTCGGGCGAAGTGGTGAAGTGGATGGACCACTCGTTCCGGCCCAGTTGATAGCGTGTTTCTTCGCCGGTTTTTACATCAACCCCCGCTACAAAAAAAGTGCTGCCCCGGGGTAGTTGCAGGTCGAACCAAATGCGTTGTCCGTCGGGGCTAAAAAACTCGTGGCCTGCTATTTCCATATCCATTGTTCGGGCGTGCATCAGTCGGGGTTCACCGCCACTGATGTTGATGGTCCAAATGCGGTCAACCTTGTGCCAGGGGCCTTCGTGGCAAAACATCAGCAAATCCGGGTCGGTTGGCGAAAACTGGATGTGGTTCAACCAGGCATGGTCGGAAAAAATCCGCTTCATCTCGCCGGTTTCAACATCAATGGTAAAAAGTGTCCGTTCCAGTTTTGCTTCGTATATACGGTTAAAGTAGTCGCTTTTTTTTGGGTATTTACGCGATATTTCACGCTCTTCGGCTTGGTTTAATGCGCCCGAAAGAAGGGTTTCGTTGGCGTTTACAGTGGTAATGTTCCCGCGGAGGGTGTCGGCAAATACATAGATCAGCCGGGTTTCTTTGGTGTCAACCTTGGTGACAAATACACTGTCGCCTGATTGATAATACACGCTTCGGGTTTTTTGCCCGAGTATTTCGCCCGATACTTTTCCCTGGTTCGTGAGTTGTTCCGTTCGACGGGTTTTCATATCCACTGCAAACAATTCCGAACCTTCTGGCGTGCTGCCCGAGAAAATCATCTTCTCGCTACTGGTTTCGGTAGCCGGCAAAAAAGGCTTGTTATGAAAATAGAAACTGCGGTTCTCGCCTTCGCGGTCAACCATGTGAATGACTTTATGGCCGGTATCTTTATCAATCCAAGCCTGTGGCATAGGGTTTTGCAAGCCGGTTTCCAACACCGGGATTTGCTCTTTTGTACCTTGGCATGCCAGAAACGGCATTAAAAAGATTAGGACGGCATAACGGTTTTTCATAGTTGTAGGCTTTAAAAAATAGGCAAAATCAGGCTCACGTCTCAGCAAGCCTGATTTTTTTCACTAAATCGATGCGTAATCGAGTAGTAGTAGTCCGATCCGGGTTGGGCATTTTGCCTCCGGGCCCTCAACGGTACCCGGAAGTATCCTGGTTTTAACCTATTCGTCAAAAGAACTGCATTGCGGCCGCCTTTTGTTGCCCATATATAACTAATTGTAGTAGTCTGATGGTGTGTGAACCATGCCTTGCTTAAACCAGCTTCCTTGTTGCTTACTATTTTCAGTTTTGGTTGTGTTGGCATCGTCATTGGCTTTTCCCTTTCGGGGGTTCGGCACAGGACAAAGGTCGGTGTTGATGCAGTTTTGTCTCTGTACTTTTGTACGTATTTACTGTGACAAACTGGTTTTTGAGTACCGAAAAACAGGTTGTATAGCAGGTTTATCGGTTTTTCCAGCAAAGCGGGAACTTTTTGTTTTTTTTAAAAGGTAAGGGTACTACCTGTAAATATGAAGGAGCAGTTTGCCGCCGTTTTTGTCTTAGTTTGAACCCTGTTTCCGGTGTTTGTGAAAGTCGGACGGATTCTCTCCAAAATGTTTTTTAAACTGACGGCTAAAGTAGTTGGCATCGGAGTAACCCACTTCGAAAGCAACCTCGGTGACAGAGGCGCCCGGGTCGGATAGTAATTTGCCAGCCTTTTTCATGCGGACGATACGGACAAAATCTTTTGGTGCATAGCCCGAAATGCCCTTCATTTTTTTGAAGAAAACTGTTCGGCCAAAATTGAAGTGCGGCAACAGGCTATCGACAGAAAAATCGGGATCCGACAGCTTGGCTTCAACCAAAGCAATCACCTTCGTCATAAATTCCTGATCGGCCGCCGGGACATGGAGTTCGGTTGCTCCGGCATTCACATCGCGGCTAAAACGTTCGCGCAGTTGTTTACGTTGCCGCAAGATGTTTTCGATACGCTTTTGCAGGTAAAGCATGTTGAAGGGCTTGGTGATATAGTCATCGGCACCGGTCTCGATGCCTTCGATTTTATGCTCTTCAAGCGATTTGGCGGTCAGCAGGATAATGGGGATGTGGCTGGTGTGAAACTCGCTTTTTAAAACTGATGTCAGTTCAAGCCCATCCATTTCGGGCATCATCACATCGCAAATAATCAGTTCGGGATCTTCGTTTTTTGCTATTTCCATGCCAATCTTTCCGTTTTCAGCTTGCAAAACCTGGTATCTGCTACCCAGCTGGGCTGCCAGCCAGTTGCGCAAATCAGTATTATCTTCAACCACCAGGATACTTTGCTTCTTAAGCAGGGCGCGGCTGTTGTTTTCGTTTGTCGTTTCTTCGGTTTCGTTGTCGTGGGTTTGAATAAATTGCTGGGTATAATTGATTTCGACCCCCACCTGGCCAATGGCCATACCTTGCTGGTAGGGTACAGTCACGGTAAAGCAACTTCCTTCGCCCAGGGTACTTTCAACCTGAATGGTGCCACCGAGCAAATCAACCAGTTCTTTCGTGAGCGACAGGCCGATGCCGGTGCTTGACTCGTCTTTCCACCTGGAGCGGCGGCCAAAGCTGAACCGCTCGAACAGCATCGGAATATCCTGTTCATGGATGCCTTCTCCCTTGTCCTGTACAGAAATAACGAGTTGTTGCCTGCTTTCGTCAACGTGCAAGTGCAGCTCAACCTTTTGCCCTTCGGCGGTGTGTTTAAAGGCATTCGAAAGCAGGTTGAAAACCACTTTTTCGAGCGATTTGTAGTCGATGTTTGCGTGCAGGTACTCCCGGTCTTTGTTGAATGTGAAGGCAATGTTTTTCTTCTCGGCAATGGGCTGAAAGGCTTGGTAAATTTCCGTCAGGAAGAAAACCAGGTCGCCCGGAGTCTGCTCGGCTTTGAGAAAACCCTTCTGTATTTTGCGAAAGTCCATTAGTTGTTCAAGCAGTTCCAGCAGGCGGCGGGTGTTGCGTTTTACCATGTGCAACGGCTTGCTTAGGTGGGGCGGCAGGTTTTTATCGGCCAGCAAATCTTCTACCGGCCCCAAAATCAGGGCGAGGGGCGTTTTGAACTCGTGCGATATGCTGGTGTAAAACTTCAACTTGTCGTCGGCCAGTTGTTTTTCAAACTCCACCTCGTGTTTCAGCTTAATGCGTTCGAGCGTGAAGCGGCGGATGAGGACAAAAAGCCCTCCCGCAACAAACGCATAGAGCAGGTAGGCCCACCAGGTTTTCCAGGGTGGTGGTAAAATGGTTACCGGAATGAGCAGTTCGGGGTTTACCCACAAACCGTCGCTGTTGCTGGCTTTTAACCGGAACAGGTAGTCGCCGGGTTGCAGCTCGCGGTAAATGGCTTTGTTGAGGTTGCCGCTGCGGTTCCAGTTTTTTTCGTAATTATCGAGCTTGAATTCGTATTGGATTTTGGATGGCGCCTTGTAGTCGAGCGCGGCAAACTCGAAGGTCAGGAAGTTTTGATCGTACTTCAATTTTAAACGCCCGGTTGTGCTGCTGGCCAGTTGGCGGGCCTCTTGCAGTAATTCTTTGTTGGCGTGGTTATTCACCAGCAAGTCGGTAAGCACAACGGGTGCGGGGCGTTCTTGTTTTGTTATTTGTTCGGGTTGAAAAACCAATAAGCCGGATAAGTCGCCAAAAGCAACAATTCCGTTATCGGTCATCATTCCCTTCCCTTCTGAAAAGGAATTTTCTTTTAACCCGTCCGACACATAGAAGTTTTCAATTTTGTTGCTGTCGGGGTAAATTTTGCAAAGGCCAAAGTCGGTTGATACCCACAGGTTGTTGTTGCGGTCTTCAACAAAACTTAGTATGAGATTGCTCGACAGGCCGTTTTCCTGCTTCGTTTGTTTAAAGCTGAAGTTTTGGTCGGCATCGCGGCCAATAAACTGGTTGATGCCGCCCCCATAGGTGCCTATGTTGATTTGCTGCTTCGAATCTTCGAACAGGCAAATGATGTCGTTGTACGAAATACTGCCTTCCCGGTTGGTTTGCAGAATGGGAATGAACTGTTTATTATCGGTGTCCATGTTGGCGGCGTCTACGAACGAGAGGCCGTTGGCGGTTCCAATCCACATGTTGCCGTTGTGGTCTTCCAAAAAGCAACGGACACGGTTGTCGGCCAGTGCGTAGGGGTCGGACGGGTTTTGCAGGTAGCTTAAAACGCTTGTGTTTGCCTTCAGCGGGTTTCTGATAATGTTGATGCCGCCGTGGTACATGGCTACCCACATTTGGTCTTTCCGGTCGAGGTGCAGGTCAAACACATCATTGCGCGACAGGGCAGGGTCGGTCCAGCGGGTTAAACGAACCAGCCCGGGCTTTGTTTGAAGTGTGTTCCCTGTTTTGGGTAGTCCGGTCAGTACAATAATGCCGTCGCCTTTGGTGCCAATCCACATGTTTCCCTCGCCGTCTTCTTCGAAACAATAAATGCCGGTGCTGATGGCGTTGTTCGTCAACCAGTCGTTCAGTCGGAATTGCAGCTCGAAGTTTTGGTTGTAAACCATCACTTCGCCCCGCTTGTTGCCGGTCCAAATCCAATGGCGGCTATCTTCAAAAAGCGCCCTCACTTCGCCTAAAAAATCGGAGTTTGATTTTTTGCTGTCGTTAATGCTTCTGAAAAAGGTGGCCTGAAGGTTAATCTTATCCAGGCCCCGTTTATAGGTACCGGCCCAAAGGTTTCCGCTTTTGTCCTGAAAGAGCGATAGAACGAGGTTGGACGAAAGGCTGGCCGGGTTATTGTCCTCGTGCAGGTATTGCTCGAAGCCTTCGGTTTGCCGGTTGAAACGCGAAATGCCACCGCCGTAAATACCAATCCACAAGCTGCCGTTAGTGTCTTCAACAAAAATCTGTTTTTCACCCTCTACAATCGACTGACGGATGTCGGGATGGAGTGGGTAATGTGTAAAGTGCATGATTTTGGGTTGAAAACGGACAATCCCGCGCAGATTGGTAATCATCCATAGGTCGCCCGTTTTGTCCTGGTAACAACCGGTTAGGTAGTTGGTGGGAAGGCCGCTGTTACTGGCCGACAGGTGTTCTGTCCCGCCGGTTTTGGGCGAATAGCGGAGCAGCCCGTTGCGTGTTCCACCGTAAATCCAGCCGTCGCGGGTTCGGTTGATGAAGCTGAACTGGTTAAACGACTTGTTGCTGTGGTTACTTTTCCAAATCAGCCTGCCTTTGTTCCCCGTAATTTCGTAAAACTCGCCGCCCGAACAGCCTGCCCAAACCGTATCGTTTTGAATGAGCAGCCTTGTAACAGCACTGTTTTGGGTTTCGGCAATACCGATGGCCGCCTTGGCATTGCTGGCTGGCAAGCGGTCGTTGGGTAGAAAAACAATACCGTTGGAGGTGCCAACCCACAAGCCCCCGTCGGGTTGGGCGCGGATTTGGTAAACGGTGTTTGCAGGCAACAGGTTACTGGTGTCAACAATTTCCACGTTGAAATCGGACGAATTGGGTTTAGCGATAACCCGGGCACAGCCGCTACCTGCAAGGCTGAGCCACATAACCCCCGGCGAACTCTCGAATACGAGGTCGATGATTGTCCCTCTGAACTGGGGGCCCAGCGCGTCGGGAAAGTTGATAAACTGCTCGGTTCGGGGGTCGTATCGGTGCACTAAATCGTCGTAGGTACTTATCCAGATGTAACCGAGTGAATCCTGCACCAGTTCCCGTATTTTGTTGTTGCTGATGCTGGCTGGGTTGCCGGGCTCGTAGCCGAAATTGGCAAAGCGTTGCCCGTCGTAGCGGCTCAACCCGTTAAGGGTACCAAACCACAGGTAGCCGTCGGCATCCTGAAGCACCGAGCGCACCGAGTTATTGGCCAGCCCGTCGTCAACCGTCAGGTGCTCGAATAACAGCGGTGTTTGGCCTTTCACCAGTCCGACTACAAAGAGCATCAGAATCAGCAAACCGCGTTTCATGGAGCTTTGGTTTAATTCAGTTAGGTAAAGTTAGCAAAAAATGTTGGTTTAAATTGAATGGTAAACCGGCACATTTCCTTGGTTGGTGCATGGTTATTGGCCTGTCGTATTAAGTAGACGGACTGGTTGCTTGTCCAATCCGTAAGGTTAATTTTCTGTGATTGTAATGGTTCATCCCTGATAAGCTATAAGGGAGCATTGCTAATGTGTCAGGGAGCATTGTTAAGCTGTAAGAGAGCATTGTTAAGCTGTAAGAGAACATTGCTAAGCTGCGAGGGAGCATTGCTAATGTGTCGGGGAGCATTGCTAAGCTGTAAGAGAATATTGCTAAGCTGCGAGGGAGCATTGCTAATATGTCAGGGAGCATTGTTAAGCTGTAAGAGAACATTGCTAAGCTGCGAGGGAGCATTGCTAATGTGTCAGGGAGCATTGTTAAGCTGTAAGAGAACATTGCTAAGCTGTCAGGGAGCTTTGATACGATGTAGAAAGCCTTAACTAGCGTGTAGAAGGCCATTATTGCCCGGATAATTGTTTCTGACGGGTTAATGAGGGTTGTTGGTGCCGTGTAAGTGGTGTTTTGGCACCAGCAGGCTGTATTTGCGTGCTACCATACTAATGTAGAAGAGCTGGAAAGCATGATAAATCATTACCGGGACCAAAAAGAGCGAGCCTGCGGTGCTTCCGGCAAACAATACCCCTACCATAACCGACCCGTGTACCAGCGATTTCTTGGAAGCACAAAACAAAACGGTAATCCGGTCTTCGCGGTTAAACTGAAGGGCTTTAGTGAGCCACTTGGTGCCTTCAAAAACCACAAAAAAAAGCGCAATAACTGCCACCGAAAGCACCATGAGCGAATGCAGCGGGATGCTGCTGAAGATACCGTTCTGGAACGACTCGCTAAAACTGCGATAGACAATGGCCAATATCACCGATTTATCGAACAGGCTGATGCGTTTCCGGTTTCGCTCGGCCCAGCTGCCCCAAAAGCGGTGCATGAGCAGGCCCAGCGTTACAGGAATTAAAATTTGAATAACCAAATCGCGGATCACATCGCCAAAAGCAAAGGCTTCGGCCTGCCGCTCCAGGAACAGGCCCATCCAGGCGGGTGTCAGGATGATGCCGATAACCCCCGAAATGCTGGCGTTAAAAATAGCGCTGGGGATGTTTCCCCCCGCGATGGACACCATCACCACTGCCGACGATACCGTGCTTGGCAAAACAGCCAGGAAGAATACCGCCGTCCATAAAACTTCGTGCGGCGTGCCTTTGAAGAAGGGATAGAACAGCAAAACCAGCAGGGGGAACACCAAAAACGTAATGCATTGGATAAGGAGATGAAGCCGCCAGTTGCTGAGGTCGTTTTTCAGCTTTTCGGGGCTTAGTTTCAAGCCATAGAAGAAAAACAACAAGGCAATGCCGCCTTTTATGAGTGCGCCCAGCTCAACGAGGCTCCCTTTGTCGCCAATGCCGGGAAACAATCGGGCGAGTACAATCATCCCGATAATCCCGGCGATAAAACCGTCGGGCAGGTAACGTTTGATGTAACCGGGTATTTGCATGCTGAGTTTTAAACAGCGCAAAGATGGCGAAAATTTGAGTGAACTTTGTACAAGCACAGGCTTTCGGTGTAAAACAAACATTTGCTCGGCAGCGGTTCGGGTGCTTTCCGGGTTTCAAATTGAAGTAAAACCGGTTGGTTTCTTGTGCGGGCTTCAAAAAATTAGTTCCTTGTACGGCAACAAGCTTTTTTGAAATGACTACACTGGATTTCTACATCACCCAAAAACAAAAATATGAAGCGCTTCTCCACAGTGCGCGCTTGGCCAAATCGAGGTACATGTATGCCCGGCTCGTGGCATTTGTGCTAACGCTGGCTGTGCCGTTTATATTGTCCGGTCCGGCTCTGGTTCCGCTTGCCGGCACGCTGGCGGCTTTGGCTGTTTTCCTGTACCTTGTTCGCCGCGACTACTTACTCAGTCTTCGCATTGCCACCATCGAGTCGCGGATTGAGGCAGCTACCCAAGAGCTGAATGCGTTGGAGAAAAATGAGTTTCCCTGCGACGATGGTTTCACCTTTTCAGACAGCAAACATGTTTACGCGACCGACCTCAACCTGTTTGGCGGGCAATCGCTCTTTCACTTGCTTAACCGCACCCATACCGCAGGTGGCGGGCAGCTGCTGGCCAACTGGCTAAAAGCCCCTGCAAGCAAGCTTGAAATTGAAAAGCGCCAGGAAGCAGTGGCCGAGCTGGCTTCCAGGCCCGAACTGCTGCTGGAGCTGCGTAGTTTGTCGCTCTTGAAGAGCCGCGAGAAGGAAAAGAACACTCAATCGAGCGTGAAGTTGGACACCGAAAGCTTTTGGCCACAGTTGAAAAAAGCACTTGCTTTTGCACTGTTTTTCAGCTTGCTTAACTTGCTCGTTATTGTTCTGTTTCTGGGTGGGTACGTCAATTATTTTGTGTTATTGGCTGTGATTGGCTTCAGTTACGTTCTGTTTAATTCGTTTTACCGAAAGATGCTTACGGCAGCAGGTCCCAGTTACAGGCAATCGCAACAACTCGGCTTTTTCGAAGATTTTATTGCTGTTTTTGAACGGGAACAGTTTCATTCTGAACGCCTGAAAGAGCTGGCCACTGAGTTTTCGGCGGCCGGCGAGCCTGGCTCCGTTGTTATTGCCAGGCTTCGCGAATTGCTCCACCGCACCGAGTT
>JBKEAN010000092.1:0-17429 GCA_047972415.1 Mangrovibacterium sp. | reverse complement strand
ACCTAGCGGCTGCAAAACGCAAAAAAGTAAACCGGTTTAAACCAGTGGTAACCTTCATTGGCCCGTTCGCCCTTGACAAAGGTAAGACAGCCAAACACACACTATTGATGCCTAATTATGTAGGTGCCGTTCGGGTGATGGTGGTTGCCGGCCAAGATGGAGCCTACGGTAATACCGAAAAATCGGTAAAAGTACTGAAGCCTTTAATGCTACTGGCTACCCTTCCCCGGGTTTTGGCCCCTGACGAGGAGGTGAAGCTGCCCGTGAACGTATTTGCCATGAAACCCGATGTAAAAAATGTTAAAATCAGCATACAAACCAACGAGTTACTGAAACCTCTTGGTGCAACTTCCCAACAAATCCGGTTTAGCGAAATGGGTGATCAACTGGCTGGCTTCAACCTTAAAGTAGCCGAAATGACCGGTACCGGCAAAGTAACAATAACAGCCGAAAGTGGCTCCAACAAAGCAACATACGAAATTGAGCTGGAGGTTCGCCCATCAAACCCCCGTGTGGTGAATGTGCTGGAATCGGTCCTGCAACCGGGAAAAAGCTGGGAAACTTCGGTGGTAGCCCCGGGAATGGCCGGAACCAATTTGGCGCGGCTGGAGCTTTCCGCCATCCCCCCGCTCGATTTAAACCGCCGGCTGAAATACCTGATCGATTATCCGCACGGCTGTATTGAGCAAACAACCTCGGCTGCTTTTCCGCAGCTGATGCTCGACAAGTTAGTGCCGCTTTCGGCCGAACAAAAACTGAACATCGAAGGCAACATCCGTGCAGCGTTGAACAAGTTGAGCCGGTTCCAGACCTCCGACGGAGGCTTTTCATACTGGCCCGGCAGTCATTATGTATCCGATTGGGGAACCAGTTATGCCGGTCATTTTATGCTGAAGGCCGAAGAAGCCGGCTACTCGCTCCCGTTTGGGGTAAAGGAAAAATGGTTGAACTACCAGAAGAACACCGCCCGAAACTGGCGTAACTCGGAACGCAGCTACGAACGCTCGGAGTTAACCCAGGCCTACCGGCTTTATACGTTGGCGTTGGCGCAATCGCCCGATTTTGGGGCAATGAACCGTCTGCGCGAGGAAAAGGTTGTTGACCAGCTGGCACAGTGGCGTTTGGCAGCTACCTATGCTATTGCCGGACAACCGGAGGTAGCCGTCAAAATGATTAACGGTTTGAGCCGCAATGTGAATCCATTCCGCGAATTGTCGTACACCTACGGCTCCGACGTCCGCGACAAATCCATGATTCTGGAAACCTTAACCTTACTGAAACGCCATGCTGAGGCCTTCCCTTTGCTCACCGATCTGACAAAGGCGCTAGTCGCCAACGACTGGATGAGCACCCAGACAACAGCCTATTCCCTGTTGGCCATTGCCGGGTTTGCCGGTTCGGGCGAATTGGGCGATGCCAACCTGAAGGCGAAAGTGGCCTTAAATGGTTCAACCCAAAATGTATCGGCCAATACACCCTTGTGGCAAAGCGATGTTGCCCTAAAAAACAATAAAACCGCGCAAATCAAAGTTGAAAACCCAACTGGCAAGGTAATGTATGCCCGCTTACTGAGCGATGGCATTCCGGTGGTTGGCGACTCCACATCGAGCCAAAGCAACCTGTTTATGGATGTTGCTTACACCGATTTGCAAGGACAGAAGATTGACCCGGCGAGGTTGACACAGGGAACCGATTTGGTTGCGGTAATTTCGGTACAGAATCCGGGACTGCGCGGCATTTACAGTGAGGTTGCGCTTACTGCTATTTTCCCATCGGGTTGGGAAATTATCAACAACCGGTTGAACGACGTGGAAAGCTCACTAAAAAGTGATGCCTGCGATTATCAGGATATTCGAGACGACCGTGTGCTTACTTATTTCAGCTTGAGCCCTAACGAGCGCAAAACATTCCGTATCATGCTAAACGCATCTTACGAAGGCAAATTCTATCTTCCATCCGTCCAGTGCGAAGCGATGTACGACAACAGCATCAACGCACGCAAACCGGGCAAATGGGTTGAAGTGGTGAAGTAGCAAAACGCAAAAACGAAGGAAAAGTGGATCGTCCGCTATCATTCGTTTGGCACAAAACACAAACGAACTGAACGCACAAACAGGCTTATTGATTTTAAGAGAAAGCATTGAAACAGATAAAAAAGAAATACTGGATTGGAGCTGCCCTTAGCGGGGCAGCTTTTCTCTTTTGGTGGCTGAGTTTGCCCAAACCGCTGTTTTCAGATCCCACTTCAACCGTTATCGAGAGTCGCCGGAGCGAGCTGCTGGGGGCGCATATTGCATTGGATGGCCAATGGCGTTTTCCCGAAGTGGAAGCTGTTCCGGAGAAATTCAAAAACTGTATGCTGGCTTTCGAAGACCGTTATTTCTACTATCACCCCGGTTTTAACCCGGTGTCGCTGGTTCGTGCGAGCATTCAGAATATTCGCAAGGGCCGCGTAGTGAGTGGCGGGAGTACCATTACCATGCAATTAATGCGCCTGTCGCGGAAAGGAAAGGAGCGCAACGTATGGCAAAAATTAGTCGAACTATCGCTGGCTGTTCGGGCTGAATTGTCGTATTCGAAGGAGGAAATTCTGAAACTTTACGTGTCGCACGCGCCCTACGGAGGCAATGTGGTAGGCCTGGATGCGGCTGCCTGGCGCTACTTTGGCCGTCATCCCGAAGACTTATCCTGGGCCGAATCGGCCATGCTGGCGGTGTTACCCAATGCTCCTTCGCTTATCTATCCTGGGAAACAGAATGAGTTGTTACTCGAAAAACGGAACCGCCTGCTCGACTTGCTTTTTCGCGAGGGCAAGCTGGACAAAACCAGTTTGGATTTGGCTAAGTTGGAACCCTTACCCCACCAGGTGTATGCGATTCCTCAAATAGCTCCGCACCTGCTAACACGGGTACTTGACGAGCATCCGGGCGAGCGCATCCGCACAACGCTCGATCGTTCGCTTCAGCTAAACGTAAACCAATTGGTGCGGCAACACCTGGTGAACCTGAAAGCCAACCATATTCACAATGCTGCTGTGTTGGTTATGAATGTAGAACAGGGCGAAGTGCTGGCCTACGTCGGAAATTCGCCCGAGCGGGGCAAGGGGCAGCACGGCGAGCAAGTTGACGTAATTGCGGCTCCCCGCAGTTCGGGCAGTATTCTGAAACCGCTGTTATATGCAGCCATGCAAGATGACGGTTCTATTTTACCCAATACGCTCGAGGCCGACATTCCCACGCAAATCGGGGGTTTCAGCCCACAAAACTTCAATCTTCAGTTTGAAGGAGCTGTACCCGCTTCAATGGCTTTATCTAAATCGTTGAATATACCAGCTGTCCGAATGCTACGTAAGTTTGGCGTTGAGCGCTTTTACAGCCTTTTGCAGAAAATGCAGTTTTCTACCCTCGGCAAACCAGCCGACCATTATGGATTGTCGTTGATTTTGGGTGGCGCCGAAGTAAATTTATGGGATTTGGCGGGTGCTTATTCGTCGCTTGCCCGTATGTTGGTTCACTACGAAACACATGACGGAGTAGTTTTTAAAGACGACTTTAGAAAACCAGCTTACCAAAAAACGGAGTATTCGGATGATGAAATTGTTGATAAACCCGTTTCGCCGGGGGCAGCCTGGCTCACATTTGAAGCTTTGCTGAAAGTAAACCGCCCCGATGATGAATCGGGCTGGGAGTCGTTTAGTTCATCGAGGCAGGTGGCATGGAAAACCGGTACGAGCTTTGGCTTTCGCGATGGCTGGGCAATTGGCACCGACCACGATTACCTGGTTGCCGTTTGGTGCGGAAATGCCGATGGCGAAGGCCGTCCGGGACTTACCGGCACCTCGGCTGCCGCTCCTTTAATGTTTGATGTTTTCAACCTGTTACCTGTTTCAAAATGGTTTCGTCAACCGGTGGACGAGATGGTGCAAATTCCCATTTGCCGCGAAAGCGGACAGCGCCCTGGCACTTACTGCGAACATACCGATACCGTTTGGGTGATGCCTACAGGGCTGAATTCTGATGCTTGCCCTTATCACCGGCTGGTTCATCTGAACCCCAGCGAACAGTACCAGGTAACCGAAAAATGCTGTCCTGTTACAGAAATGCAACATCGCAAATGGTTTGCGCTGCCACCGGTTATGGAATGGTATTATAAAAAGCGGAATGCGTTTTATCGGCCCCTACCCCCGTTTATGCCGGGCTGCTCGGCAAAAACGCAGTCTGTTATTGAAATGATTTACCCACGCGAAAACGACCAGGTGTTTGTGCCGGTGCCACTGGATGGTTCTCCGGGGCAAGTAATACTGGAGGCTGCACATGCCGATGCCAATGCCGCCTTGTTCTGGCATTTGGACGACATTTACCTTGGACAAACACAGGGAACACACCAAATGGCGGTTAGTCCGGGTCCCGGTAAACACTTGCTAAGCTTAATTGATGAGCAGGGAAACAGCTTTTACAAAACAATTACCTGCGTTGACAAATAACCGGTTCGGTTCAGAGAATAAGGTAACAGCTGTTAGCACTGCCTGGAAAAATGCAGAAAACGGCTGGCAGGAGAGCTACCACGGCTCAAGCGGAATTTCTGGGGAACACACCCTGCAACAAATCTTTTTTATGGCTTATCAGCCGGATTTTTCGTTGCCGGCTTGCCACAAAAAGTATACTCTGACATAAACAACTATTTATGCCACTTTTTTACTCAATCTAGGATCCTCTGTTATATGTCCTAATTGGTATCTTTTTCCAGTCTTTACCACGGCATAGATCGTTCGTAGCAATTTGTTTGAAATATTGTTCATGATGAGAAAATATGGTTTGCCTTCAAGTTTCTTTCGTGCATAATACAGCTTACATTCCGGGTTGCTTCGCATGGAGGATACAGCACACATATAGAGTAACGATTTTAACTCTTTATCGGCCATCCTGCTGACCTTGGATTTTCGAACCATCTCTCCGCTTGAATTAGGGAAAGGACATATTCCTGCATACGAGGCAGCCTTTTTAGCGGTGCTAATTGCCGTAAAATTTTCTGTTTTTACGATTAAGTCGCATGCAGTGACCTGGCCTACTCCAATGATGTCTGTCACCAACATATAGTTTTTTCTCAAATCAATATTTGCATCAATAATATGCTTCATTTCATCTTCAATTTCAGAAATAGCTTGGTTCAATCCATTTAGCATACAAAGAGTCACCTGGTGAATCTTGACAGAATTAAAAGGTAAATTTTTTGTTCTGCTTTCATGTGTCAATAACATTTTTCGCTCCTTAACCAGTTGAGACCTTAGACCTAGAAGTTCTTTTAACTCTTTCATTGACTCGGAAGGATAATCAATTACAGTTAGTTTATCCCGAAAGCGTTCACCATATTCGCGGATACGAATTGAGTCAACTTTGTCTGATTTTCCCCGCTGAAGTCCTAAACTATGCTTGATCTGATATCCGGTTGTTAACGCAATCGGAATATGAAGACACGTGCATAAAAACAAGAGTAATTCGCCGCAAACACCAGTGTGTTCAGCACACAAGAGAACATTTTCCGGCAGGAACTCTAAGAAGCGAATAATTCCTTGCAGATCATTCTTGATAACCTTGTGACCATTTTTCCCGTCATCTGTTTGATAACTAACATCAAACTTTTTCTGGGACAAATCGATTCCATAAATTTGTTCCATAGTAATTTAATTTATGAGGCTCCATATTGAGTGGCTATTACCGTAATAGTGGGTTCTTCCCGATATACTCTCTGGCTTTTACTCAATAAATATGCTGTTCTTAATACTTTTTCTAGATTTCATCTAAAACAAAAACAAAGTTTACGCAGCATATGGAGTCTCTATTTACACTATGCAAAGTTTAGTGTTTCTCTGAGAAATATCGTCTCCCAAATCTAACGGTAAACAAAAAAGTCAAGGCTTATTTTTAGCTGCAAGCTTCATCTGCCGAAAAGCTAAGTTCGGCGGGTGATTTCCTGTCCGGCAGCTGCCGGATCGGAACTTCCCGCCTGCACTAAGCTTTCCGTTTGATTTTCGCTTTGGCTAAAAATAGGCCGGTCGCCAACTACAGCAAATAGTGAACTTTTATTATAGGTACAACTAGTCCCCAACTTTTCTGCTTGAGCCCTGGTTACCCCAACACTTCAATCTTATCTGACCCCATGTACCGCACTATCTCATTTTGTCTGCAATCTCATTTTAACTCCTCCCCTGGGCTTAAAGTGTTGTTGAGACAAATGCGTTATTATTCTGAATAAAGGATATTGACCTGATTAGTGAAGATTTCAGAACAATTCATGCTGATTTGTGTTTCAGACTTGAATGAAAACTTCAATGTTATGAAACGAAGGAACTTTATTGCCCTTACAGGGACTGCTGCTTTGACGGTTCCGTTGATCGGAACAAATTGGTTAACAGCTAACGCTGCAACTGCAAAAGCAAATGAACTGGTTTTCCCGGAGTTGCCGTATGCGTACAACGCATTGGAACCGTATATTGACGCGCAAACGATGGAGCTGCATTACGATAAGCACCATCGCGGTTATTTCAGTAAATTTATAACGGCTATTGAAGATACAAAGCTGGCTAAAATGTCGCTGGAAGACATTTTTTCGAACGTTAGCCAGTACGACACCGGTATACGAAACAATGGCGGTGGCTTTTATAATCACTGTTTATTTTGGGAGAATATGACGCCCCATAAAACATCACCTTCAACAGCTCTGGAAGCCGCAATTGTAGCCCACTTCGGCTCGTTTGAAGCCTTTAAAGAAGCATTTGCAAATGCCGGCAAAAAGCAATTTGGAAGCGGTTGGGCTTGGTTGATAAAAACAAGCGACGGTAAACTGGTGGTAACTTCAACCCCAAATCAGGACAATCCCTTGATGGATGTAACGAAACAAACAGGGGTTCCGCTATTGGCCCTTGATGTTTGGGAACATGCTTATTATTTGCATTATCAGAACCGCCGAGCCGAGTATGTCGACAATTTCTGGAACCTGGTAAATTGGGACGAAGTGAGCAGACGATTTGAGAAAGTATAATAGAAAGAACCGGTTTTTGCCGGTTTTTTTGTTATTTTGAGCTTATCGAAAATAAATCCAATGATTAAAACAATTAGCCTGATTGGTGCCGGAAACCTTGCAACCCGATTAGGAATAGCTCTACGCGAGGAAGGCCTTCAAATTACGCAAGTTTATAGCCGAACTGAGGAGTCGGCTCGTGAACTGGCTGAAAAGCTTGATTGTGATGCTGTATGGCGACTTGAAGATGTGACACTTGATGCCGATCTTATTTTGTTTGCGGTGAAAGACGATGCACTTGACTCGGTTTTACGCCAGTTGCCTTTGTATGGCAAATTAATTGTCCACACGGCGGGTAGTTTGCCCCTATCGGTGTTAGCGCCGTATTCCAATCGTTACGGGGTGTTTTATCCGCTTCAAACTTTTTCGAAGCAGCGCGAATTCGAATTTATCGATATTCCGATTTGCCTGGAGGCATCGGATATCGAATCTCTGGACGAATTGGACGAACTGGCCTGGTCGATTTCGGAGAAGGTTAAAGAAGTCAACTCGGAACAGCGGCTGGGCTTACATTTAGCAGCGGTGTTCGTCTGTAATTTTGTGAATCATTTTTATACTTTGGGGGCGCAGATAGTTGAGAAACTTGGGTTTGATTTTGATTTGTTGAAAACGCTGATTTGTGAAACTACAGATAAAATAATCGAAATGAAACCATTCGATGCCCAAACCGGACCTGCCAAGCGTTTTGAAGAAACAATCATTAACAAGCACCTCGATTTTTTGTCCGACCAACCTGAACTGAAGGAAATCTATCGTCTTGTATCCAAGAGCATTTTCGAAGCTCATAAACCACAGCTTAAATGACATTTGTAAAAGATAAATTGAAAGAAATTAAAGCATTGGTTTTTGACATCGACGGCGTGCTTTCGCTCGACACAACACCACTCAACGAAGACGGAGATCCGGTTCGAACGGCCAATGTAAAAGACGGTTATGCCTTGCGTAATGCCCTCAATATGGGCTACCCTATTGCAATTATTACCGGAGGTTCAATAGAGCGTGTGCGCTTGCGTTACGAAAAACTGGGGGTCGAGCATATTTATATGGGTGTTCGCGATAAAGTACAACCGCTGACCGATTTTATGCAAAAAACCGGCGTCGTGGCCGAAGAAGTACTTTACATGGGCGATGATTTAATCGATTTTCAGATTATGAAAATGGTCGGCTTCCCGTGCTGTCCGGGCGATGCGGTACACGAAATCAAAGAAATTTCGTTGTATATTTCAGATAAAAAAGGAGGCGAGGGTTGTGCCCGCGACATCATTGAGCAAGTAATGCGGGCGCAGGGCACTTGGATTAACGAAAAATCATATTATTGGAGGTCAATCTGATGAAACTGAAAAATCTCGAAAACTATAAATTAATACTTGCCTCGGCATCGCCCCGCAGACAACAACTGATGAGGGAACTGGGGCTGGAGTTTGAAGTCCGGCCAGCCGATTTGGAAGAATCGTTTCCCGAACAGTTGGGGATGACTGCTATTCCGGAGTACCTGGCTCAGCTAAAGGCCGATGCCATGAAAAACAGCATGAAACCTGATGAAATTCTGATTACAGCCGATACAATTGTATGGAAAGACGATAAAGTGCTGGGCAAACCTGCGAACCATGCCGAGGCTTTTACCATGCTAAAATTGCTTTCTGGAAGTCAGCACCAGGTAATTACCGGTATGAACATCCAATCGGCAACAAAACGGATTTCGTTTCATGCAGTAACCGAAGTTTGGTTCGAAGAACTGTCTGATGAAGAGATTAATTTTTATATCGAAAAATATAAACCATACGATAAAGCCGGGGCTTACGGTATTCAGGAGTGGATTGGCTTTGTAGCTATCTACAAAATCGAAGGTTCGTTTTACAATGTGATGGGGCTGCCAATTCATAAATTGTATCAGCACCTGAAAGCATTTTAGCAGGCCTTTTCTGCCGGCAAAATTCGACTGTGCGAGTGAAAAACCGATAGTGGAACTGATGAATGTCAGGCACATTCATTATTGGTGGAGTTATTTTTGCAGGCTATTGCCTGCTTTTTTATTGAGAATAACTGGAACCCGGTTCAGCAAAATTGTTCTGATTGAACTTGGTTTTATTGCCGCTGATTAATTCGATGCACCATATAAATAGAATAGAAAAAGTGAGAAAACTGATTTTGAAAATAGGAAAAAAGTTGTGTCTTGTGCTTGTACTGTTTCATCTGGTACTGTTTGTTTCGGCTGACGAAGGAATGTGGATTCCGACGTTGTTGAAAAAATACAACATTGATGACATGCAACGGTTAGGCTTCCGCCTGACTGCTGACGATATTTACAGTTTGAATAGCAGCAGCATGAAAGATGCCGTGGTGTTGTTTGGCCGCGGATGTACCGGCGAGTTGGTTTCGGGCGAAGGTTTGTTGCTTACCAACCACCATTGTGGCTTGGGGCAAATTCAGTCGCACAGTTCGGTCGAACACGATTACCTGACTGATGGTTTTTGGGCCAAATCGCGTACCGAAGAGCTACCGAATCCGGGCTTGCAGGTGCGTTTTCTCGACCGGATGGAAGATGTTTCGGCCGATGTGTTTGCCGGAACCGCCGGACTGGGCGGGCAGGAGCTGAAAGACCGTATCCGTGAAAACAGCACTGCCATTGAAACAAAAGCGAAAGCCGACGGGCGTTTCGATGCCGCTGTAAAACCGATATTCAACGGCAACCAATATTTTTTGTACGTGTATAAGGTGTACCGCGATGTGCGTTTGGTTGGTGCACCTCCTTCGTCCATTGGTAAATTTGGCGGCGATACCGACAACTGGATGTGGCCACGCCACACTGGCGATTTTTCGGTATTTCGCATATATGCCGGTAAGGATAATGAACCGGCCGATTACTCACCCGATAATGTGCCGTATCAATCTCAAGCGTTCTTTCCGGTTTCGCTGAAAGGCATTCAACCCAACGATTTTGTTATGGTTTTTGGTTTTCCGGGAAGCACCGACGAGTATTTACCATCGTATGCGGTAGATATGATCCTAAACCAAAGCGACCCCGATCGGGTTAAAATACGCACCCGAAAACTGGATGTTTTGCGTGCACACATGGAGTCCGACCCTAAAGTACGTATCCAGTATGCAGCAAAGTATGCAATTGTCAGTAATTCGTGGAAGAAGTGGCAGGGCGAAATTCGCGGTCTAAAGCGGCTAAACGCCGTGCAGGTAAAAGAGCAGTTCGAGTCGGGATTCAGGAATTGGTACAGTCAGTCACCCGACACCAAAGCGCGATACGGAAATTTACTCCCTGCTTTTGAAAAGCTTTACATGGAGCTAATGGTTTACGACAGGGCATCTAATTATTATACCGAGATTGTGACTCGCGGTACCGATATTTTTGCGCTTGCAGCAACAATGCCGCGCAACACAACAGCCTGGAAAGCCGTTTTGCCCGAACAACAGGCTATGCTGAAGCGCGAATTCCTGACCCGGGTTGACGAGCATTTGAAAAATTACGACCAGGCTACCGACGAAGATGTGTTTGTGTCGCTTATGCGTATGCTGCGGGCCGATTTGGATCCTTCGTTCCTTCCCGACGAATTTAAAACCTTGCTTGATAAATACAACGACGGGCAGCTAGTTGAAAAAGTATATCGCAAATCAGTTTTGGCCAACCCTGATAAATTGAGGGCATTGATTGACAAGCTTGACGAGAAAACGATTTTGCGTTTACAGAAAGATCCGTTAATTTCCCTCTACGACCAGTTGCGTGGTCATTATCAGTCCAATATCGAACGTCCATTTCGCGAAATCAGCAGCGAAATTGAAAAAACTCAGAAAGAATATATGGCAGCTATTATGGAGATGAAGCAGGGGCAAGCGCTTTATCCCGATGCCAACCTGACCCTGCGTGTTGCTTATGGCAACGTTGAAGCTTATTCGCCGGCCGATGGCACCGAGTACCAGTACCAAACAACATTGAAGGGGATTATGGAGAAGGACAACCCGGAGATTTACGATTACAATGTGCCGCAACGCCTGCGCGATTTGTATGCCGCCCGCGATTATGGGCACTATGGCGAAAATGGCGAGTTACCGGTTGCCTTTATTGCATCAATCCACACCACAGGTGGTAACTCGGGTAGCCCAGCCATTAATGCCAACGGCGAGCTGGTTGGGATCAATTTCGACCGGTGCTGGGAAGGTACAATGAGCGACATCATGTTCGATCCCGACTATTGCCGCAACATTATGGTCGATATTCGCTATGTGTTGTTTACCATCGACAAGTTTGCAGGCGCCGGCTACCTCCTCAACGAAATGAAACTGGTTGCTGAGTAGCATTTTCTGCGTGCTTTGTACTGCAAACATCGTTGTTCCCGACATAAAATAAAAAAGGTTTTCAATTTATATTAAATAGGATTGACCGTTCGGGTTTATGCTTTTTTTTGTTTTTTACAAGCTGCCCGGGTTTTGTTTTCGGCCCGGAACAATGAATTTTTGCACTCATTTTATACCTTATTTTCAATCGTTATAAATTGTAGTGAAACAGATAAGTTAAGCCATTTTTTTGTTTGAACACGAATTGTATATTTGCGGCTTTTTAAAACACTAAATTACCGTTCTATCTTATTGTTTTGCATAACGATAGGGCATAAACCATTAATTAAGCCGGGGGCGTATTCAAATGATTGTATTGGTTTTAAATTGTGGCAGCTCGTCTATTAAGTATCAATTACTTGATATGGCAAATATTGAAAATTCGGAGGTTAAAGCTGTTGGTACCGTTGAACGGATTGGTTTAAACGAGGGGACATTAACCCACAAACCTTTTTTAGCAGGCGATTTTCAGAAGTTTAAGTTTGCCGGTCATATCCGCGATCATCAGGTAGGGATAACATGGATTATAAATGCACTTGTAAGCCCCGAACATGGGGTAATTAACCATGTTTCCGACATTCAGGCCGTTGGGCACCGGGTGGTACACGGAGGCGAGCTTTTTAATACAAGTGTTTTAATTGATGAAAGCGTTAAAATACAGATTCGAAACCTGTGCGATTTGGCTCCGCTCCATAATCCGGCCCATATTGCCGGTATTGAAGCACTGGAAAAGCTCCTTCCGCTAATTCCCCAGGTTGCTGTGTTCGACACTTCGTTTCACCAATCGATGCCGCCCGAGTCGTTCCTTTATGCCATTCCGTACGAGTATTATACCAAGCATAAATTACGGCGCTATGGATTTCATGGCACCAGCCACAAGTATGTGGCCGAAAAAGCCTGTGAGTATTTGGGCTTCGATATGACTAAAATAAACATTGTTACCTGCCATTTGGGGAACGGGGCTTCTATTGCGGCCATTAAAAACGGAAAATCGTACGACACCTCCATGGGGTTTACTCCGGTTGAAGGTTTAATTATGGGGACCCGTGTTGGGAACCTCGATGTTGGTGCCTTGTTGTTTTTAATGGAAAAAGAAGGGCTGAATTTACAGGAAGCAAACGAATTGCTGAACCGAAGAAGCGGCATGCTCGGTATTTCGGGCATTTCGTCGGATATGCGCGATATTGAGAACGAAGCCTGGAATAACAATAACCCAAGGGCAAACCTGGCGTTAAAAATGTACCACTCGCGGGTGAAACGCTATATTGGCGCTTTTGCTGCCGAAATGGGCGGGATTGATGTGCTTATTTTTACCGGTGGTATTGGTGAGAATGGCCCCGAATCGAGGGACGAAATCTGTTCCGGACTGGATTACATGGGCGTTTCGTTGGATAAAAATGCAAACGATGGCGTTAAGGGAACGCTTAAAGTACTGAGTACCCCCGAATCGAGGGTGAAAGTACTGGTTGTTCCAACCAACGAAGAAAAAGTAATTGCTGTCGATACCGTTAACGTGCTGAAATCGCTCGTGCTGCAATAATTTAATAAAGAGGCTGTCTAAAAGTCCACAAATTACTCAAATTATAAAAACCTTCGTTTTGTAACGATAATGATTGTCAGTGTGAATTATTATATGTTGCTTGTACAATTGGTGTAATTTGTGGACTTTTCTCTTTTTTTTAACAGCCCTTTTGTCTTTTCGCTCAATCCTTTGCCGGTTGCGGAATAAGTTCGGTTACTACTTCGTTTCCGGCTTTATCGTAATAACTGCATGTCATCTTTTCCATCAATATGATCCATTTGTTGATACCCGATTTGCAGCAGTCGTTCAAAAAAGTAGGATAATCGGTTTTGCCCTGTTGGTGTGCACGCAAATCGGCTTTAAACTGTTCTTTGTTGGCTGTACCGGCAATTAGCACTGCGCTGTATTTGGGGCTGCTGTTAATCCGGTAGTTGTTGTTCCCATAGTATTCGATGTGACCGTCGGCCACAAAAGCGTTATACGAAACAATGCCCAGTTTCTTTAGTTCTGCGATGTAAGCTGGAAAATCGGCTCCCGATTTCACCTTGCTGTGGGCGGTGTTTATTTGCTCAATTGTAAACATTCTTCTCTTATTTTTAACGTGTATCATTTTGTATTGCAAGTGTAAATGGCGTTGTGCCCCACTTAACATCGTTGCCTGGCGGGCCGC
Source organism: Mangrovibacterium sp. (assembly GCA_047972415.1). Taxonomy (GTDB): domain Bacteria; phylum Bacteroidota; class Bacteroidia; order Bacteroidales; family Prolixibacteraceae; genus Mangrovibacterium. Next base: position 3,816 of record JBKEAN010000092.1, on the reverse strand, counting down.
TTTTAGGCCTTGGCTTATTATTTTTGATGACGTAAGTGCTTAAGCGAAGTTTGCAGGTATTGCTGCATTAGTTCATCCGAATCGGCATATTTTAGTCGAAGTTCGTTCAGTCGTTCGTGCAAGTCGTTTCTCACATCGGCATAAGCAGTATCGTTATACACGTTATTCATTTCATTCGGATCGGTTTGCCGATCGTACAGTTCCCATTCATCAATGTCGTAATAAAAATGAATCAGTTTATAACGTTCGGTGGTAATGCCATAATGGCGTTTTACCATGTGCCAGCTTGGGTATTCGTAGTAATGGTAATAGTGTTCTTTTCGCCAGTTGGCCGGTGTTTGCCCTTTTAGTACCGGCACCATGCTTTCTCCCTGTATATCACTGGGTACTGCGGCACCAGCCATTTCCAGAAAGGTCGCTGCAAAATCGAGGTTCGATACCAGATCGTTGTTTACCACACCTGGTTTGGTAACGCCAGGCCATTTTACAAGTAATGGTGTACGTAACGATTCTTCGTACATAAAGCGTTTGTCAAACCAACCATGTTCGCCCAGGTAAAAGCCTTGATCCGATGAGTACACTACAATTGTATTTTCGTCCAAGCCTTCGCTTTTCAGAAAACGTTCCAGTTCGCCCACACTTTTATCCACGGCAGCAACACAAGCCAGGTAATCCTGCATGTAACGCTGGTATTTCCATCGGATTAACTCTTTTCCCTCCAGCTTTTTTGCTTTAAAATCGGCAATAATCGGGTCGTAAACCTTATCCCAGGCAGCTTGTTGCTCTTCATTCAACCGCGACATGGTCCCGGTTTTTTCTTCTCCGTATATTTTTAAGTCTTCAACCAGGCGCATGGTTTTTTCTATCGACAGGTCTTGTTCTTTGGCAGCGCGCCCACGGTTGCTGTAATCGTCAAACAGGTTGGCAGGTTCCGGAAAAACCACATCTTTATACAAGCTAAGTTCGTTAGGGCCTGGTTTCCAATCGCGGTGGGGGGCTTTGTGTTGAACCATGAGCATAAAAGGCTGTCCCTGTCCTTTTGCCTTTGTTATCCAGTTTTTCGCTTTTTGTGTAATAATTTCGGTGGTATAGCCAGTTTCGGTATGCTTTCCCTGTTCGGTTATAAAGACTGGGTTGTAATAAAAACCTTGATCGGGCAATACTTCCCAATAATCGAACCCGGTTGGGGCCGACCCGAGGTGCCATTTGCCGATGATGGCAGTTTTATACCCATTCTTTTGCAGTAATTTCGGAAAAGTTTGTTGTGTGCCGTCAAACTCAACGCCATCGTCGTTTGATACAAAGCCATTGATGTGACCATATTTACCAGTTAAAATAGCTGCACGCGAAGGGCCGCAAATCGAATTGGTTACCAGGCAACGGTTAAAACGCATCCCCTCGTTCGCCAGTTTATCAATATTAGGGGTTGGTGCATAATCTTTTAACATACCTCCGTAAGCACTAATTGCCTGATAAGCATGATCGTCGCTAAAAATGAACACGATATTTGGCTTTTGCTTTGTTGTGGTGTTTATGGTTTGATGGCAAGCTGCCATAAGCACTCCTAAGGCAAATATCACAACTATTTTTTTCATTGTATTACTATTATAACCGGTTTGTCAAAATACTTTATTGCTTAATTAATGCTTCTAGTTCGCTAATATAAACCCATTCGTTTTGAAGTTTTTGAGCTCCTTCGATGGCTAAAGCAATATCTTTAGAATCGTTTTCTCGAATATTGATAATGCCAACTGCGAGCTTGTATTTACGATTAACGGTATTCGAAAGGTCGAACAAATCGCTGGTCGTAATGCTGTTCCCGTTAACCAGCTTACTCACGTCAATTTTATTGGAAACCCAACGTTGTACAAGTGTGCCGTTGTTTTTGAACAGGGCAAAGGCCACCTTGTATTTGTGGCCCAGGTTGCGGTTGTTATTTGGTAAAAACCCAACTCCAAGATTAGTCCAGGTATGTTCGATCGTTAACTGTTTACCAGTAACCAGAAAGCGGATCGAATCGGGATAGATTCTGTAGCCTCCTTTTGAAAGGAATTTTTTTGCGGCTTCAGGTGCATCCTCCAAATATCGTTTTGTTTCGTGTTCAGTGCGCATATCCAGATAGTTGGCGTGGGTTTTCAGGGCTAAGTCAACCACTTCAGTATAATAGTCGCGCCAGCTGTTCCACACTTTCTTTCCTTCTGATTCGATGTGATATTCAATTTTATTGTTACCCCAATAACACGCTTCGGCAATAATAGGCGTTTGTGGAAAATGCTTACTTAGGTTAATTTGATCTTTCAAAGGGAACCATTTACTCCCGTAGCCATCGCGCCTTGGTGAAAAACCAAGTTCGTTGTAAACCATGTTTTGTTGTTGTTTGTCGCGCACCCCAAAGTTTACAACATTTATCACTTTATCAAATGCTTTCGCATATGCTTTAACAATACGGTTATGGCTTTCATATTTCTTTTCCGGGTTTTTGTATTTTATATTATGCCCTTCGCCCCACCAGCCAAGCCCATAACTATCAACATAATCAACCAGAGCAGGGTTATTAAATTTCTTGCCAAAAGCCTCTATAAATTGAATGTACTTTGCTAAAAAAAAATCATCATCGGGGTAAGGTGTTTGTTTGCCCCAGTGTTCGTAGGTTTCGCATCCGTCAAGTACATATTGTGGCGTTCCGGTATGTATAAAGGCCCTGAATGCAAGCCGTAAATTACGGTCGATTGCACCTTGGATAAGATTTTGGAACACAGTATCGCATTCCCAGGCATATTCACCTTCGTTGGGTTCCAAATCTTCCCATTTCCAACGCAAATAAAAAACACCTGCATGGTCTTTTGCTGCTTTGTCCTGTTGTTTCCAATACGTATCGCCATTAGCATGTCGCCAGCGGTTTTCAGAATAAAGCGTCCATCCCATGTACGGGTTTTTCAAATTGCTTGTAGTATCCGGATAAAAATGAATGGTTTTAGCTTTCTGTTCTTTCGGCATTAAGTAACATAAACTTATACTGGTAATGATGCTTAACAAGATAAAACCAACTTTCATTCTGTATTCCGTTTTTTTTACGGGCATTTAATTTTCATTGCGGCCCGCTGTTTTTTGAGTTTTTAAACCGATTTACAACTAATACATTAAACTTAGAAAAAGACCAACCTTAAAAAATAAAAAAAAATTGAAAATGTGGTTGCAGGGCTTAATGCCCTCCCCCATAAAGCCTAAGCGCCAGGCTTTGTGTTGTTTCGCGTTTATTTTAGCCGCTGTTTCCCAACAATGTTTACAAATATACCAAAAACAGGCGCAAGTTTTGCCTGTTTTGGGCCTGATGTACTGCCTAAAACTGTTGTAAGAGCTATTTGTATTGACTAAATGTGAATTTAAATCCATGAAATTTAAGCGTTTGCTGGTAAAACTAGCTATTTTCACAAGGTGCCGTTACCAATGCACGCATGGAGCATACCTATTTTCGTGTCTTTCGATGCATTGGATATTTCAATTCACTGCGCACGTGTTGTGTGCCTTGTTTTGTCGTGTAACGAAGGCGCCAAAAGCCGCGCACCTGTTAATTGGCATTACCAAAGCGGTAAATCAGCATCAGCTGTTGTTGTTGGTCAAGTGTGCTGCCATCAACCAAATGAAACGATAGGTTAAAGGTACCTTGCAGTTGTTTATGTTGAAGGAATTTCCAAATTACATCAGTCCGCACGTAGCTTTTCTGACGGTAGTAGGGGTCTCCGTTCATAAACTGGTGCCCATCGCCAAAGCTGAAGGTTGATCGTAAGGCAAAGCGCTTTGCTTCGGCATACAATT